>CANGFK010000067.1 GCA_947452925.1 Chitinophagaceae bacterium
ATGTCTGTAAATTTTGATGATTGTTTCCCACGGTGTAGACATAAAGGTTGCAGAGTTGTAAACCATTATTCCAACTGGGTGAAATTTAGATAACGTAAATAGTTTATTTGCTCTATTGAAAATCTTAGTCTTAGTTTTTCCACCTACTCCGATTGTTACAGCACTATCCGCCGCCAACGCAACCGCTTGCTTATTTAATACTGCTACAATAGCTGACATAGTTAATTTATTTGAACGCAATGTAAAGTTATTATTTCATAAAGTTGTTAGCTATCTATTTGAGCTCACTGATACAAAATGAATAATAATTCAATAATCTCTACTTTTTAAGCTTTCCATTATTCTTTCCCTTCATTCCCTCCACTTCAACTACTTTTACAACAATCATGGGTAACTATGGACTACCCAACACATCCGTTTCATTGCTTTCTCTCTCGCTTTCACTGCTTCCCACACTAATCGGGGCTTTGCAGCTTCTCACAAACGCTCTTTTCAATTCATTTTTCTAGTTCTTTGGCTTATTGATTGAATAACTTTATTGATTTATAAAATAAATCATCCCAACACAAATATTGATGGTCTGACTTAAATTATTGTTGGCTTTAACCATAAAATTGTTGGGTTCATCTATATTCTTGTTGACCCCAACGCAAATATGGTTGGCTTCTTTTTTATTCTGGTTGGCATCAACCAAAACCTTGTTGGGGTGGATTATATTCTGGTTGATGCCAACCTAAATCAGGTTTACTTGCCTTTCTTTCTTATCAGGTTCAATAAACATTTATTCAATCTGAAATATGGACTTGGCAAATAAATCTATTCAAAAAATCAAGGTATTATTACTGAATCCGGGCATTTATCTTTTAAAATATTGCAGCATAACACCTGCAATGAATGAACATCTTTTAAATTTTTCATCATGACAAAAACGTATTATCTCCCTCGTAAGGATTCAAAAAGGCTTACTTGGTTAACTAATTTCAATTTGAAATTAATTAACCATGCCGCTGCATTGGGCATTCTCGCTCCCGCATTGTTGATAGTGCTGAACGACACCAATGCATTCAGTTACACGATGGCTTTTAAGACGGCCATGAAGTCTTCTGCAAAAGCTGTTACTAGTTTTCTAAAGTCATTGTCAAATGGCCCAATAGGTACGGAGTTGCAGCATTATCCTGTGTTTGTTGGGCCGGTTATTATACCAGATGAAATTACTTATGGTATTTTTCCGCGCATTGCTATTCTGGTGAGACAGATAAAAGTAAAGACTGAATGTACAGATGAAATTGCTATTGATCTGGGCATTGTGGGTACAGATATAGACCCTGCTTTTGTAACTGCCAAGCCTGTATTGTCTATCCTGATAACTGCCGGAAAGGCAAAAGGCAGGTATAAAAAAGGAGAAACACACGGTATTTTGGTGGAAAGTATGCGTGGCGATGAAACTGTTTTTAGCTATCTGCTCACTGCAACTATCTCTTCTTTCATTGATAAACGTTCCAATTTGATTGCTGGAAAAGCCGAAAACCGTCAGTATCGTGCATGGTATATTGTAAATGATGAAGTGATTGGATTGGTGAGTGATATTGTAACAATCAGTGTGGGAGAGTAATTGTAGGAGAGGGCTACATTAAAAAGAGGCTCAAACGGACCTCTTTTTTAAATATCAATCACAATTTATTTTCTAATTAGTTGGCGTACTTGGATTATTTACGATGGTACGTCCCTTCATCTGACGCTTATTAATCTCTTCACTATTCAATTCGCTCGATTTTATGAAAATGCTTGCATCCGTTCCGGAATGAATGAAATATTTCTTTCCCTCGTAGGTGATGGCCCCAAAATTTCCAATCCAGCTGTTTGCAAGAATCTTGTAAGGGTCAGAATCGGTGGCAAATTTTGTTTTGCCAAACGTAAGATACTTGTCATCGCCAATTTCAAAAGAGATATACACTTTATCGGGTAATACTTTGGTACAAACACCCGGGGTATTTCTTTTTAAGGTAATAATATTCAGGTTCTTTCCATTCTCAAATCGCACAATGCCTGATGTTACTTTGGTTTCATCCTTCAAAATCTCTCTGGAAAGTTCCACATCTCTGTCTATATAGTACTGAAGTTGTGTAAGCGGCGTTCCTGTATTCTCTACTTTCTGTCTTACCTGAGTACTGAAATAGATTCTAGAGCTACTGCAAGAACAAAGTGCAGCTGAGATAATAATTGCTAAGAGGATGTTACTTTTCATTTTTATAATTTTTTGAAGCCTTTCACCAATTCCATACCATAAAATGAGTAGAAGAATCCAATTAACCTGTCTTTCACAAAAGGATTATTCAAATTCGGCGAGTAGTTCATCAACTAGGTAATCTGCGTTATAAAAGCTGGCCAACTTTCTTATCACCTCCTCCACCAATGCATCGGGACAACTCGCGCCACTTGTTATCAAGACCTTTACCACCTCTTTTTTGGGTAAGAAATCAGTGGTTGTAGATTGTTCTTTAGAAACCCAGTTGCAGTGGGTAATTGATTTGTTTTGGTCAATCCTGTTAGCACTGTCAATAAAATAGGTAGGTAACTTTTTTTCACACAATTCCACTAAATGCGACGTGTTACTGCTGTTATAGCCTCCAATCACCAAAGCAATATCTGCTTCTGTATCCAGCAATCCACTCACCGCAGTCTGATTGTCGTTGGTGGCGTAACAAAGTGTATCTCTTGTGTCAGCAAAGCGTTCGCCAATATTAGAATCAGTCAGTTGATAATGTGATTTGACCACCTGCTTCAGATAATCTGAAATAGCTTGTGTGTCGCTTGCCAACTGTGTAGTCTGGTTTACAACTCCAAAACGTTGCAAATCTTTAGCTGCATCAAACCCTTCCGAGAAGCGACCTTTAAATTCATCGTAAAATGACGAATCCTCCTTTTCACCGGTGATATATTTAGCTAGTTCGATGGCTTCTTTCATATCATTTACAATCACACTTGGGCTATTTTGTGCTGCGTGAGAAAAGGTGGCTCTTGTTTCTTCGTGCTTTGGCTTGCCGTGTATGACAATGCTGTAGCCTTTCTTAGCAATTTGCTCACTCCTGTTCCAAACTTTTTCTACAAAGGGGCAAGTGGTGTTATATTTTTCGGTAGCTATCCCTTTTTTATTCAATAAATCTTCAATGTTCAAGGTCGTACCAAATGCAGGAATCAATACAATATCCTCGTTGGTGATTGTATCAAAATCTATTAGTTGCTTACCATAAGTATCTTGTAGAAACTGAACCCCGCGTGCCAGCAAGTCAGCATTGACTTGTGGATTATGAATCATCTCGCTTAATAGAAATATACGTTTGTCGGGATTCTCATCAATGGTTTTAAAGGCAATCTCAATGGCATTCTCTACTCCATAGCAAAAGCCAAAATGACGAGCCAGATAAATATGCAGGCCTCCGAAATCTAATAAAGTGGGAGCGTAATCTTTTTTCAGCTTATCATCTTGCTTGCGTTTGTTTTTGATGGCACTGATGAGAGAACTACGATATATGTTGGGGATTGTAAATTGCTTCATAATTATGTAAAGTTTCGCCACAAAGACTCGAAGGCAGAAAGAAGCACAAATGCTGATTAGATCCGAAAAGGGTTAATCACTTTTTTCATTTAAATCATTTAATCAGTGATCTATCCAGCAATCAGCGTACTTACTTTAATAGATGAACCAACCAATGTTCTGACTGTACTTGCAATTGCTTCTGCATCATAACCACACTCATGGTAGAGTTCTTTTAGCGAACCATGTTCAACCAATCTATCCGGAATACCTAATATCTTTACTTCAGCTTTGTAATTGTGTGTAGCCATAAACTCAAGAATCGCACTACCAAAACCTCCTACAACTGTACCATCTTCCACAGTAACTATCTTGGTGAATTTTGAAAATACTTCGTGCAATAGTTCCTCATCAATTGGCTTTACAAAGCGAATGTCATAATGCGCAGGATTTATACCCTCAGTTCTGAGAGACCTGATGGCTGCTTGTGCGAAATTGCCGGGATGTCCTAGACTTAATATGGCTACTTCTTCACCATCTTTTAGTTTTCTTCCCTTGCCAACAGTAATTTCTTCAAAAGGTGTTTGCCATTCGGGAATCACCCCGTTACCCCTAGGATAACGGATTACAAAAGGAAGTGTGTTTGTTTCTAATTGAGAGGTATACATCAGGTTGCGCAACTCTTGCTCATTCATCGGAGCAGAAATAATCAGATTAGGAATACAGCGGAAATAAGCAATGTCATAACAACCATGATGCGTAGGTCCATCTTCTCCCACCAATCCAGCTCTATCTAAACAGAACACAACAGGCAACTCTTGTATGGCAACATCATGCACCACCTGGTCGAAAGAGCGCTGCATGAAAGAAGAATAGATATTGCAGAATACACGCATTCCTTGCGTTGCTAAACCAGCACTCAGCGTCACTGCATGCTGCTCACAGATGCCGACATCAAAAGCGCGTTTGGGCATCTTTTCCATCATAAATTTGAGAGAAGAACCACTCGGCATAGCAGGCGTAACGCCCATTATCTTGTCATTCTTTTCTGCTAATTCTATTATGGTATGTCCAAATACATCTTGATATCTAGGGGGCTGTGGCGCACTGAAAGTCTTCTTTACTATCTCGCCAGTTATCTTGTCGAACAAGCCTGGCGCATGCCATTTGGTTTGATCTTGTTCTGCCAAATCATATCCTTTACCTTTTGTGGTAATGATGTGGAGTATTTTTGGACCGGGAATGTTTTTTAAGTCCCTAAGCGTATCTACAAGTTTGGTAATATTGTTTCCGTCTATTGGACCGAAGTAGCGAAGCTTTAAGGCTTCGAATAAGTTACTGCTGCTGCTCACCATCCCCTTCAGGCTGTCGGCTAGTTTGTGTGCCATTGTCCGACTGATTCCTTTACCCACAGGCAGTTTGCCCATTATCTTCCAGACATCGTCCTTCATTTTATTGTAGGTAGGCGAAGTGGCTATATCAGTCAGGTATTCTTTCAAGGCACCAACATTTGGGTCGATGCTCATGCAGTTATCATTGAGGATAATGAGTACATCACTGTCAGCAACACCTGCATGGTTCATTGCTTCGAAAGCCATACCAGCGGTCATGCTTCCATCACCAATAATGGCAACACTCTTTCTATTTTCTCCCTTGTATTTTGCTGCCATTGCCATACCTAATGCAGCAGAAATAGACGTAGAAGAATGTCCTACGCCAAAAGTGTCATATTCACTTTCGGTTCTTTTTGGGAAACCGCTTAAGCCACCATATTTTCTATTAGTAACAAAGCTGTCTCTTCTTCCTGTCAATATTTTGTGTCCGTAGGCTTGGTGCCCTACGTCCCAAACCAATTGATCGTAGGGAGTATTGTAAACATAATGAAGCGCAACGGATAATTCTACCACACCCAAACTAGCAGCAAAGTGACCGCCGTGCACACTCACTACATCAATAATGTATTGACGCAGTTCATCGCATACTTTATGTAAGTCTCTTTTTGCTATTTTCTTTAAATCGTCTGGGGAATCAATTTCCTTCAACAATACGCCGGGCACAATTTCCATCTACGCAGATTTTTGTAAAAGTAATGGTTTGCAGTTTATTTACAAAACCAAACAAAGAACATCGGGGGTATCTATATTGTTCGGTGGATAAGTAGGCTTTTTGAGTGTTTATCAGGACTTGGAGCGTTTAGATAAAGGCTTGTTATAAAAAAGGTCGCTTCCATTTTATCGAAGCGACCTCTACAACTTATTCTTACTGAGTTTAATTAATCCGCAGTGAGATTATCTGAAGATTGCCATCTTTGGTCTTCATCAGTATAGTAGCGTTGTAGCCTTTGCCACCATTTTGTAATTTCCCCGCCATATACATCGTGCCATTCATATCTCTTTGGCTACTCAAATCGAACCCTTTTATATTGTTTTCCTTAAAGAAACTTCCCAAAGCAATACCTGCTTGGTTTCTACCCATATTCTTTATCTCACTCTTCTCGGGCAGTTTTAAATCGATGTAATTATCAAAATATTTACTCAGTTCTTCGGTATTCCCAGCTTTTAGTGCATTGATAATAGCCGTAGAGTTATCTGAATAAGTAAAAGACAAAAGCGTAAAAGTGAAACTCAGCGTAAGCAATAAATTTTTCATTTAATTCTTTATTAGCCCCAAACTTAGCTAAAAATATGCCAACATAGATGATTTTGGTCAGCTTATGCAACTGCGTTATCTCAAAACCCGTAGTTTTATGCCATGAATAAGAAAGCTATATTAATTATAATGGATGGTTGGGGTCTGGGACTCAACAAAAACGCTGATGCAATACAGCATGCAAACGTTCCTTTTGTCACTTCTTTATATAACAAATATCCCCACAGCACTTTGGTGACATGTGGTGAAGAAGTTGGATTGCCAGATGGACAAATGGGTAATAGTGAAGTAGGACACCTTAATTTGGGTGCAGGAAGAATCGTCTATCAGGAGCTACAGAGAATAAACGTAGCTATACGAACAGGTGAATTAGCGGGCAATGAAAAATTGTTAGAAGCTATCAAATATGCAAAAGACAATAACAAACCATTGCACCTATTGGGCTTGGTGAGTGATGGCGGCGTACACTCCCATACTTCTCACGTGAAAGCTATTGTTGATGTTTGTAAAGCACAAGGATTAACCGAAGTATATGTACACGCATTTACTGATGGGCGCGACTGTGACCCTAAAAGTGGCTTAGGTTTTATCAAAGGCTTGAAAGAACACTTGGATGGTTCTGTTGGAAAGATTGCAACTATTACTGGTCGCTATTATGCAATGGATCGAGACAAAAGATGGGAGCGTGTGCAACTGGCCTACAATGCAGTAGTGCATGGCATTGGCTTGGTTTCTTCGGATATCATTGGGGCCGTGGAAAAGTCTTATGAAAGTGGTGTTACAGATGAGTTTATTAAACCAATAATCAATTCAGAGACTTTACAAAATGGAAGTATTAAGGCAGGTGATGTGGTCATTTGTTTTAACTTCCGTACAGATCGTTGTCGTGAAATTACCAACGTTCTTACCCAGGAAGATCATGCTGACCTTGACATGTTTAAACTGAAATTGCACTACACCACCATGACGGAATATGACAAGACTTTCAAGGATGTAAACGTGATGTTTCAAAATGATAACCTCAATAATACATTAGGCGAAGTGCTAGCCGCTAATGGAAAGAAGCAAATTCGTATTGCAGAAACTGAGAAATATCCGCACGTTACTTTCTTCTTCAGTGGTGGTAGAGAAAAAGAATTTGAGGGTGAAACAAGAATCATGGCTTCTAGCCCTAAGGTAGCTACATACGATTTGCAACCAGAAATGAGTGCTTATGAACTGGCTGACAAACTAGTCCCAGAAATAGAAAAAGAATATGCCGATTTCATCTGCCTCAACTTTGCCAATGCAGACATGGTTGGCCACACAGGCGTATTTAGTGCTGTTGTAAAGGCAGTAGAAACGGTAGATAAGTGTGTAGAAAAGGTAGTTACTGCTGCATTAAATCATGGATACACAATCTTTTTGACAGCAGATCACGGTAATGCTGACTTTATGGTAAATGAAGACGGTAGCCCAAACACACAACACTCTCTTAACCTTGTTCCTCTTTTTGTAATCGATAAGGAATGGAAAGGAACCGTGAAAGCAGGGAAATTGGGAGACATCGCTCCTTCAATCCTGAAAGTACTTGGTTTGCCAATACCTAAGGAAATGACTGGAGATGTGTTGATTGACTAGAATTATGATTGAATGATTAAAATGAAAGGAATGATTGCCTAAACGTTCCAATCATTGAATCATTCCAATCATTAAATCATTATTATGGCTGAAAAAAAGTACACGGTAGAGCCTTTTTCTGTTGAGAAAATAATGTCAGCCGACGGTGCTCTTCTAAATAAGTATGTTGAGTTAATCAATTGTTTATTCGAAGTCGACATTACCGAAATAAGAAAGAAAGTAAAAGAAGCAAGAAGTCAAAACAAGCAAGAACTATCTGTTCTTGCTTGTTTACTTTATTGTTATGGTCAAACACTGCACAAATTCAAAGAGTCCTACGCACTAAGAGGCAAAGGAAATAAACTCTATTTCTTCGATGATGCAGATGCATTCTTTCCGGTCGATATCAGAATCGGCGATAAAAGGTTGTTGTGGTGCAAAATAATAAAAGGGATAAACCTTAAATCTCCCTACGAGCTAGAGCAAGACATAAGGGCTGCCAAGGCAATGACGAAAACAATTACCAAGGCAGAAAAATTCTTTTTTGCAATGCCCTTCTTCGTCAGAAATTGGTATTACAACTACATGATGGGCAATCCGTTGGTAAGAAAAGGCTATGGAGGCAATGTCTATTTCACTTCTATGATACATCGTGGAAACGCTGATTTTTTACTAAAAATTGTCCCTCAACATTTCCATACCACCGGAATGTTTGTTGGAACATATAAGCAACAAATAGATAATAATGGTATCGAAAAGAGTATCTTGGGTATAACCTTGTCCTTAGATCATATAATTTCCGACGCCGACCTGTTAGCGAAACTTGCCAGAGAGTTTGTGAATCAGGTTGATAATTTTAAACTTTAATTGGTTCACGATGGAAGGCGCAATCGACTCAAAAACAATACCGCTCATACCAGGTCATAAAATTCCGGTTCATGCAATCGGTCTCTTGAATAATCCCTTGAAGGCAATTTCTAAAATGATTGATAGTTATGGCGACATTTTCAATCTGAAGCTTGCCAAAGACAGCAATATCATTTTTGTAAATCATCCCGACTACGTAAAACACATTCTAAAAGACAATCAGGAAAACTATTCCAGAGGCAACGCCGTCAAACAATCTTCAATTACAGGACTGCACGATTTTCTAGGAAATGGCATTTTTATGAGTGATGACGAAGATTGGGAGGCACAGCATAAACTACTAAAAGGGCTGTTTTCTGTCACTGCCATAGAAAGTACATTGCCCATTATAGAAGATGAATTAGGTAAACTAATTGCCAAATGGTCTCATCAGGTCATCAACAATCCAACAGTTGAGGTTGAGGAAGAAATGTTATTGATGATGATGCGTATTATGCTCAGAACGCAGGTATCCAATGAACTTAATTTTGATTACAACGCAATATTCAATGCACTCACAGGTAGGGTAGAAGCGTCCAGTGTGAAGGCTTTATTCAGGTATCAGCTAAAAGCTTTTACCCTAAAACCTTTGGGCATCAATTATAAATACACCAAGCACCAGGAATATTTAGATACGCTAAACGACATTGCAGATAAATTAGTTTCCGGATTAATCAATGAAGAATACAAGCCTTCTGGCCTATTCGCCATTATGCTCGCAGATTATAAACTAAATAAAACCACACGAACCGATATCCGGGATCAGTTCATGAACTTTGTTTTTGCCGCCTTCGACACCACGGCTACTGCCATCACCTGGACGCTATATCACCTTGCTGCTTACCCAAAAATACAGCAGCAAGTAAATGAGGAATTGGCAACTTCAATCCAAAAAGAACCCGATACACATATCTCCAACCGCCAATTTCCACTATTGCAGTTGTTAATCAAAGAGACATTGCGACTCTATCCTCCTGTTTGGTCCTATGCCCGTGAAGCCGCCGAAAGCGATACAATAAATGGCTATCCCATTCCCGCAAAAAGTATTATTGTCATCAGTTCTTACGCGTTGCATCGTCATCCCGAATTTTGGCCATCGGGCGATAATTTCAATATTGCCAACTTCGAGAAAGAAAACTTCAAAGGAAAAACGTTTGCCTATATCCCCTTCGGACAAGGCAAAAGGATGTGTGTAGGAAGGGCTTTGGCAGAATACCAGATGCAGATAATTGTAGAAGGCATACTTCAACAGTTTCAATTAGACACCATCTCCAAAAAGAAACCTGAGATAAACGCCAACATCATCATCAAAGGAACCGAGCCCGTGAGGTTAAAGCTGGTTAAGAGGTAGAGACGGATTAAAATCCGTCTAGTCAGGACGATCATACGTCTTAAATAGACAACACATTTTTCATTTCAAAATCAGATACTTTAAACAAGTTTATTGACTGATGCCAACCCCTTTTTCTCAATTGTATGTCGAAAACAAGAAAAGGTAGGTTATAAAGCTGAAGCACGGGTAGAAGATGCTAGCAAAAGCAAGTTTAGCAGGGTTTATAAACTGAATATTTCGGGCTACTATTTTCATTCTCGAAATATTATTTGTCATCAATTGGGCTATCCCTATATTTGTTGCCTGATGAATATTAATACAAATACACGATTTTATTTTTTCTTTTACTTCTACTTTAAAATAAGTAGCAGGGTTGTATTTGTGAAAGCTTAAAAAAAGTTAATAATAAATGAGATACAATCCTGACCTGACGGTTAGGATTTTTTTTGTGCCTACATCAACGCATATTATGAGCTCAGTCGACTTAAAAATGAAAAATGAAAAGGTAAAGGTTTCCATTCAGGGTTATGAAGGAAGCTTTCATCAGGTTGCTGCAGAGCAATATTTTGGTGGTAATGTGGAAGTGATTCCTTGTGCCAATTTCAGGGATGTGATAAAGATAGCCTCAGACAGAAGCCAGAGTTTTGGTGGTGTGATGGCAATAGAAAACTCGATAGCAGGGAGTATATTACCTAATTATACCTTGCTTCAAAACAATGACCAACTGAAGATAGTGGGGGAAGTTTATCTACCAATTCAGCAGCATTTGTTAGTCTATCCCGGAGTAAAATTGGAGGATATTAAGGAGGTGCATTCTCACCACATGGCCATCCAGCAGTGTATGGAATATCTGGGTGAACAACACTGGAAACTGGTTGAAACGGAAGATACGGCACTGAGTGCAAAGCACATATCGCAACGCAAAAGCAAACACATTGCGGGTGTAGCTAGTAAGTTGGCAGCCGAACTATTTGGGTTGGAGATTGCAGTACCTGATATACATACACAGAAAAGTAACTATACGCGGTTTCTGATATTACGCAGAGCCGAGGAAGTTAATACAATTGAAGAGGCAGACAAAGCAACTATCAATTTTGTTACAGATCACATGAAAGGTAGTCTTGCCAAAGTGTTGACCATTATTGCGGAGGGGGGCATCAACCTGAGTAAGCTGCAAAGTATGCCAATAGCAGGTACAAACTTTAAGTATAGCTTTCATGCAGACCTGGAATTTGATTCATTGAGTCAGTTCGATAAAGTAAAGCAACAAATAGAAGGCTTCACGGAACACGTGAAGGTATTTGGGGAGTATAAGAGAGGACAATAAG
>CANGFK010000068.1 GCA_947452925.1 Chitinophagaceae bacterium
AAAAGCATACTAAAGGAACTAGTGTGTTGATTAGATAGAATTAATTAAGCTCAAATTTCTGGCTGTGACACAAAGCCAGAATTGGTGACGATTATATTCAAGAACTAAAAACTTATAACTATTTTTACCTCATGCAAACAGAACAAGAAAAACTTAAATCAAACGGCGCAGGCTGGAAGCAATGGGGGCCTTATGTAACCGATAGGCAATGGGGTACTGTAAGAGAAGACTATAGTGCAGATGGTAATGCCTGGCAATACATAAGTCATGATGCGGCTCGCAGCAAAGCATACCGTTGGGGAGAAGAAGGCATTGGCGGTATCAGCGATAGTCGCCAATTAATTTGTTTCGCTGTTTCACTTTGGAATAAGAAAGACCCAATCATTAAGGAACGTTATTTTGGACTAACAGGCAACGAGGGCAATCACGGTGAAGATGTAAAGGAATTATACTACTATCTGGATAGTACGCCAACACATTCTTACATGAAAATGCTCTATAAATATCCACAACAAGAATATCCTTACAAATGGTTGATAGATGAAAACAAAAGACGTGGCAAAGCTGACCCAGAGTTTGAATTGATTGATACAGGTATCTTTAATGAAGACAAATATTTTGACGTATTTATTGAATATGCCAAGGCGGCAGAGAACGACATCCTCATTAAAATAACGGTACACAACAGAGGAACAGAAGCTGCATCATTAAATGTATTGCCTACAATTTGGTATAAAAATACTTGGGAATGGGGCTATGACGAATATGAATATAAGCCCGAAATGATGTCTAGCAACGACACCAATATTTTGGTTCCACACAAATATTTTGAAGACTATATTCTTTACTTCGAAAAGGAAAAGGCAGATAAAAAATTCCCTTTGCTGTTTTGCGAAAATGAAACCAACAGTCAACGGTTGTACAATTCGCCAAATAAAAGTAAATATGTGAAAGACGGCATCAATGAATATGTTGTTCATGGCAAAACTGATGCTGTGAACATCAATGCAGTGGGAACAAAAGCTGCAATCAACTATGATGTAACAATTGATGGCGGTGAAAGCCAGACCTTCCGTTTGCGTTTATCTTCAAATCCCCATCCCCAACCCTTTGAGGAATATGACACTTTGTTTGAGGCTGCTAAAAACAATGCCGATGCTTTTTATACTGATTTACAAAAGGATTTTACCAATGAAGATGAAAAGAATGTGCAGCGTCAGGCTTTTGCAGGAATGCTTTGGAGTAAACAATACTTTGATTACAATGTAGACAAATGGCTGAATGGCGACCCCTCACAACCTAAGCCACCCGAACAACGCAAATCAGGCAGAAACGCTTCGTGGAAACACCTGAACAATGCCGACATTATTTCTATGCCCGACAAATGGGAATATCCTTGGTATGCGGCTTGGGATCTAGCCTTTCATTGTATTCCTTTTGCAATGATTGATAGTGATTTTGCAAAACAACAATTACTTCTCCTCACAAAGGAGTGGTACATGCACCCCAATGGACAACTGCCCGCATACGAATGGGCTTTGGGGGACGTGAATCCACCCGTACATGCTTGGTCTACTTTTAGGGTATTTAAGATTGATGAGAAAAATAATGGCAAGCCCGATGTTCCCTTTCTTGAGTCAGTCTTTCATAAACTATTACTCAATTTCACATGGTGGGTGAACAGGAAAGATGCTGGCGGCAACAATATCTTCGAGGGAGGTTTCTTGGGATTAGACAACATTGGTGTATTCGATCGAAGTGCGCCGCTTCCTACTGGCGGTTATATTGAACAAGCAGACGGCACTAGCTGGATGGCAATGTATTCTTTGAATCTGATGCGTATTGCGCTGGAACTAAGCAAGTACAATCCTGTTTACCAAGATATGGCAACCAAATTCTTCGAGCATTTCTTGTATATAGCGGAAGCATTGGACAATATGGGCGTTGATGATTCGGGTCTTTGGGATGATACAGACCAGTTCTTTTATGATGCATTAAGGCTTCCCACAGGAGAGCGAGAGCGATTGAAAGTGCGCAGCTTGGTTGGTTTGATTCCGCTATTTGCAGTGGAAGTATTGGAAGCAGAAGTGCTTGAATCGGTACCTGAATTTAAAAAGAGGCTGGAATGGTTTCTTACCCACAAACCCAATATGGCAAGCTTGGTCTCCCGATGGCAGGACAAGAATTCTGGTGAGAAGCAACTGCTCAGTTTGTTGCGGGGGCATCGGATGAAAAAGATATTGCAACGGATGTTGGATGAAACCGAGTTTCTGAGTGATTATGGAATTCGTGCCATTTCCAAGTATCACGAACTACATCCCTATGAGTTTTTTGCAGATGGCAAACGTTTCTCAGTAGAATATAGTCCCGGAGAAAGTAATAGCGGACTCTTTGGTGGCAATAGCAACTGGCGAGGTCCTATCTGGATGCCCACCAACTTCCTTATTATAGAAAGCCTGCAACGGTATCATTTTTATTATGGTGATGATTACAAACTGGAATGTCCTACCGGGAGTGGCACTTATCTGTCGTTAAATGAAATTGCTGATTTACTTTCCAAACGTTTAGCTAATCTGTTTTTGAGAAATGAGGAAGGCAGACGTCCTGTGTTTGGTCAATATGATAAGTTTCAAAACGACCCTCTATTTAATAACTATATATGGTTTCATGAATATTTTCATGGAGATACTGGTAGAGGTGTTGGTGCATCGCATCAAACAGGTTGGACAGGCTTGATTGCCAGATTATTACACCCAAGAAAGAACCCACTTGATTAGCACATTCAATTTTTGGTATTGAATATCTTGTACTCATGTTGAAATTACATCCACATAAACAGAAAGCAACTGATTAAAGAAACAGGATGGCTTCAGAGATTACTTCTCTGGCGAAACAATTTGTAAAGTAAAGAACGATTTCGATATTATCAAGTAAGATGTTTTACATTGTCTATCAATTAATGCAACTTTTATACAATCATAACACAATTGTGTAAAAGAAGATAGAACTTATACAAAACAGTAACACACTTTTGTAAAAGAAGGATGCTCTTTTACAAAAGAAATTGCCATTTTACGCAGCATTACACTAAGGCAACACAGACAAAGCAGTATGACAAATCAAAAGCTTGTTTTCTTCATTCCTTACAGCGATATAGTAACTACCAATCGGCAATGAGTTATTGAGGTTAATGGAGAAATCTGTATTTCCTCCGGTATGAAGAATAGCAGCTTCGTGTAACTTTTGCCCCAAAACACCATACACCCCAACTGTATATTTCCCAGCAACAAAACCAGTCAACTGCAGATTAATCACTTTCCATTTCAAAGGATTTGGATAGACAGAACAGGTAGTTCGCTTTGCATTGCTGGTTGCTAGTTTCACAACATTGCTGTAAGTTCCAGAACCCAATGCGTCAACTGACCTGATGCGGTAAAAGTTCACAAGCGAAGGTTTAGTATCCACAAAAGAATAACTACTCGTTGTTGTAAGATTTGTTGCTTGCTCACCTATTTTAAAGAAATTAATTCCATCAATAGACCTTTCAACCTCAAACAACTTTAATGCATCATCTCCAACTACTTCCCAGTTGATGATCGCCTGCTCATTTGCATAATTTGCTTTGATGGCAACAAAATGAATCGGCAATGGGTTGTATAATGTGTAGGCATTAGTTACTGTTTTACCGACAGTATCGCCTGTTGGCAATTGCACACTGATAAAAGTAGAATCACCATTAATAATCGCATTAGCCCCTGCTAACTTGGAGGAAATGGTTAACCCTAAAGAATCCAGCAACTGTGTAGGCTCTGCTACGGAAATAGCATACCCATTTGTCTGCTTTGCAATTAATAAAAGGGCAGGCTTATTAGACCTTATGTAGAAGTTGTTGGCAGTATCCAGCATCACACCGGCTGCGCCATAAAAGGCAACAGCATATACCTTGGCACTGTCATCATAAAATGCCTGAAAGCCTGAGTTATTAGCTATCTTTTTTAATGGACAGTTACTAGCCCAACTCGCAAAACCACTGACACTCTTGTAAGGAGCAACAATATATTCGTAGGTAGCTGCTTTGGGCAACGTATCGTGATTAACCCATAAGCTAAAGATAGTATTAGACACCGCCGTCTTGGACTGTGCCAGATTGATACTATACCATGAGCCTGTTTGTATTTGATTGGCTATCGTAATCTTACCATTATTTGGGAAAAGATAACCTACATTATTATGGTGTACCCAAGTAACATTTGAGGAAGTAACCTGCTGCCCGGTAAACACAGACTGACTGCCCGCACTATCCACGGTTACAGTTCCTGAAGACATACATTGGTTAACACTCGTTACGATATTCCTGCCCACTTTGGTAGATTTAATAGCTGCCCCCATACAATACATTCCATTGGGGGTAAAGAAATAGGCTTTCTTACCCGATACTGAATCCCAGGTAAATGCATCAGCCGACAACCCGTATACGCCATTAGTTACGCCTCCTGCAATAGAAGTAGTGGTACGGAATCCACTAGAAGGCATTTTGGTAAAGTTTGCATTGGGGTCGTTGGCAGTAGTAGTGCCCGGTATCCTTGTCCAGTCCCAAACAGGAACAGCATTGGTGTATTCATCGCCATTTACCATAATATTGGTACTACCCCAAGACAAGTATTTAGCTTTAAGATTTTCATTGTTGAGTGATTCTGTACCAATGGTTCGTTTGGAAGGTGTTTTAACAGATAAAAGAAAGTTGGCACCATGTTGAACCATGTAATCCGTTTTATAGAATTGCTTGATACCAGGAGATTGAAAAGTTACATTGCCTCCGTTAGCAAACTTGTAATAGTTATTCAGCTCTGTAGTTCGGTAACCCGTTTTTAAGTTAATCAGATATATTAAACAATTATTCCTGATCCAGCTTACTGTTAAAGAACCACTTCTCGAAATGCTTCTTCCAATGGCATTAAAATCTGCTGCGTTCTTTTGTTGCATCCATTGCTGTCCATCCAATACGTAATCTATCAGTATTTTAATATTGGACTGCGTGGTTGCAAACCCTGTATTTCGGGCGTAGTAGGCAAAATAGGTTACACCACCTAAGAAGGCTGTTCCATAACCCCAATTGTATAATTGAGGCCCATGCTGGTAATAGCTATTGTCTACCTTCATCCCTAAGCCGGTGCCTGGAAATACGACTATACTAGCAAAGGCAGTGTCAAAGTTTCTGCGTAACTCATCTGTACTATCCTTGATGCAAGCCTTATAGATAGAAACCTCCAGGTTCAACGTCTTATTGGCACCTAATATAGATTCAGAAACGGTTGGCGAATAGATAGCTGCCGATACATCGTAATAATTCAGCCCGGTATCTGCCAGCGCATACAGCGTATCCTTACTAAATCCATAAGCGTCCCCCGACTTCATCGTTAAAAGACTCTTACCATAAACGGTAGGCCAAGCAATATCGTTCTGATACCAGTTAGTGGAGTAAGCCCCTCTTCCATTCCAATAAGTGAAGCTTGTATAGATTTGTGCCTTTACATTAGCACTGTGATAATACACGCTCTTCTTGTTGTGGTAAGAAATGCAGATGGATAATAGCCGATTTAAATGAACCAGTGGTAACCACACCGTTGCAGATTTGTCTGCATAGTTAACATCTTTCCAGCTTCCATCGGGTTGCAAACTATCCAGATAAGGCTTTACTGTTGCATCCGTCGGAACAGCAGTAGATAGAATAAAGCTCCTGAAACGTGCTGAAACTGTATCTGTATCTGCTTTAGTTTGTGCCTGTATTGGTGCGATTACAAGACACCCTACTATGGACAGCATTGTTATCTGTAGTATGTATTTTTTCATGTTCATATGCTTATGATACCTGTTTATTGTAAAGTGTGTACTGATAGCGCAATTGTTGTTTCCTAAGTATTTTAGTCACTGAGCTCTCCCCTGTTACTTCTGGCTGAAGGTGATTTTCCAGTCAGTTTTCTCCTGAGGACCAAGCACAAAATCGAATCCTGTGCATTGTACTCCATCGTTTTTACGTTCATAGGTTGTTGGAGGATCGGCAGGTATAGAGAACGGTGCTGCCTTACCCTTATATACCAACTTTACCAATACCGTCTTATGATTTTGCGATAACTCAATGGTGTTATCATCTATAATTTTCACAGTGGCAGGGGTTAAAAACGTCCACCTTACCTGCGTTAACTTATTCGTGTTAGTCAGTTTATCTTCCACCACTACTTTGTCTTTATTAATGATAGCAACAGTTCGGATAGCGGAAGTTAAAGCAGGTGCATACAAGGAAGTAATATCTGTTGTAGCACTGATTGAATCGGGAGAATCACTAGAGGAAATGATTGTTGCGACGCCCTTCACATTTTGCAAGGCACTATCCACCGTTAGGGTATTGTGGTGATAGTTACTGTGCCGGTATACATTCCACCGTGCACTGTTTTGGGCGTTGTTAAACAAATCAATGCCCTGTGCTTCAATGGCTGTATAGTTTTCCATGCCCAAATCCATTGCCCAACGTTCTCCTAAACCATCAATTATAAAAGAGCCAACATCCATGTGTCCATGATTAGTTGATGGAGAACCACCCTTTAACCCAACAAATATATCGCTCGGACTATCCCAGGAGTTGTGCAGCAGAGCAACGGGTGTTCTGCCTTGCCCAATCCATAGCCTCATGGTTGGCTTTGTTATGTTAGAGAACTGAATATCTTTTGCCCAGATTAATAAGGCAGGTAAGAATCTATCCTTGGAAAGATCATTCGTTTTACGACTCTTCAAGAACATTTGTTGGGTATATAATATGGAATTATCGGACGTATTATTCTGAAACCAGAACATGGCAGGTGCGACGGCTTTTTTTACAACACCTGCATCTGAATAATTAAAGCTTTCGCCCCTGAGACCTGTCATATTAAGCATAAAGTAACTTGTTTGCATAAAGCCCTTTAGTTTAGTAAGACCAAAGTCATCTCCAAACGCCTTTTGAATAGTTGTCAGAAACAAGGTATTGTAGGAAGTGCCATATTCCCAATAACCATATCCTTCAGGATAAGCTCCATCGGGGGCATACTCATTCATAGACTGATGGATAGAGACAATACTTCGGTTGATTATCATAGTAGCCAATTCAGGTTTTAAATCATACACTGCCAAAGCCCCCAAAGTCATCCCAGAATTACATACCTGATTCCAGTTATTGGTTCCTCTTAACCATCCACATTTAACAGTGTCTAGCGAGGGGGTTAACCCTAAAGTAATTATAGAAGCGGAAATAGTATTACGAGAACTGGAGGGCAGATAGCTATACAACCAGTCGTAGCCAATGGCCATACCTGCAGTCATTTCTGCTACATCCAGAAAGTGGGAAGGATTCCAGTCAGTAAAAGCTGCAACATTCAACATCTCTTTCTCTGCTCTTTCGGCATATTGGCTTTCTCCTGTTATCCTGTACGCATAGGAAAGATAAAAGATACGACGCAGAAACTCTCTCGACTTATCTAACAATCTTCTCCCAAGAAGTTTACGCTCTAGAGGTGCAAGCGTCAGCATGTTTTTTGCTTCGCCTATAATGGCATCCTGCACTTTCATCTTGAGGGGTTCCTCCGCAACGGCTTTCTTTATTCCTGTCTCCTCCCCCTTTAACAATAACAATCGGGGATGCTCTTGTGGCGTGTAACTAGCCGGAACATACTTTTCTTGAGCTTGCAAGGATGGCAATAATACCACCATTAGAAACAATACCACTCCGGCAATACCTTTCATTTTTCTATTCCTATTTTTCATATAGCTCATTACATATTAATCGACATCAGAGTACTTTTACTCTCTTTAGTTTATTCCAGTACCAAACTTTGTTTGTTGCTTCTCCACTTCTTTTACCTTCAATTGATTTAACTCCTGACGTAACCTTTCATTCTCCTTTTCAAGGTCACTTTTATTATGCAAATGTTCCTCCTCTGTAACGGATGTAATGAGTTGTAACGCCTCAATCTCTTTCTTATTAAATATCGAAGGTATTTTATTTTCAATACTATTAATTACCAACTCCCCACTGATTGGTCGTTGTTCCCCTCCAAAAGCAACGCGGGCTGTTACTTTAATTGTTCCGGGTGTCGTTGTAGACTGAACCAACATAGGCGCAGTCCCCCATTGCAACTGATGTGGATTGAGTCCTTGCCCCGCACCACCCATTATCCGCCCCTCGCCTTCAATCTCAAACTTAACAATATCATTAGACAACCGTTGAATCGTCCCATTTTTATCAGCAATACCAGCTACTACTGTAACAAAGTCAGCCCCATTGGCCACAAGATCAACACCTTCATTATCCAGCCAAAGCACAAGCTTATCAGTTACCTGAGCGGGCGCAACCTTGTGAGTAGCAACGACCTTACCATCTATTAGTCCTTCTGCAAGTAAAAACACTTCGCCCTGCTTTTTAGCTCTTGCCAATGCTTTGCATTTCATGAAATCAAAAACATTACTGAAGGTTACAATGGGTGAAGGTATCCCTCCCCTTTTCAAGTCTTTTTTATATACTTTTTGTTCCCCACCCTTCAAAAAGGTTAACCGCACTTCGTCACAGTTGGAGTAAACGGTAACATCTTTAGGTGAGAACGGCGTCATGGCATTGGCGATGAATACCATCGGTCCAGTTTCCGCAATCAGGTTACTCTTTTGAGCAGGACGCTGCGACTGAAACATATAATAGGAATATTTAGGCTGACGAAAAGCATCCATAAACCCACCCAGGAATGGCACAGGATGGTAGCCTCTCTGACAATCGAATGAATGCCAGAAACAACCGCCCACAATCTGACGCGAATCTTTATAGATGTCATCCAAACAGAGGAAATCATAGTCGGGGCGACCATAATGTTTTGCCTGCAACAGCATCGGCACTTCGCCCCATCCCCTGTTTACCCGACTATCAGAGTTTTGTGCACTCCAGTCGTCTACATTATCACCCCACTCACGAATAAAATAAGTTTTAGCTGGATTTAAATCTTTCCTTGGACGTAGTAGCAACGGATAATACTCAGCCCCATCTGCACCATCATCGCAGGATGAAGTACAGTAAGGATAGGGGTATTCCTCGTCAACAGCAGTCTTTGCATTCTTAGCAAAAGATGCTGGATAGGAAGTTTCATTCAACACGGGTTCCCAGAAAAACAAGGACGCATGGTTTCTATTCTGACGAACCAGGTTACGGATGTCCTCATAAACCCGTTTACTGAACAGAGAATCATTGTTCCAGAATTGCCATCCGGCAGTACTACCCAAACAAAACAGTCCTAGTTCATCACAAGCATCCATAAAAGCAGGGTCTTGCGGATAGTGGCAACGGATTACCCGCATACCTGCATCACGCAACTTCTTAGCGTCTTTCCAATGGGTACTATTAGACAATGCATTGCCCACCACCGCAAAATCTTGGTGCCTGTTTGTACCAATCAACTTATCCTTGTATGGCTTTCCATTCAACCAAAGCCCATCTTTCTGCTTAAACTCAATACTCCTGATGCCAATTCGTTGCATATAGCCATCCACCACCTTTCCGTTTGCATCTTTTACCCGAACATTGAGTTGATACAGATAAGGAGACTCAGGACTCCACAAGTTTGGACTCTTTAACTCAAACTGACTGATGGCATTCGTTGCATTTCCTGACCTAAGAGCAATTTTATCTGACAAACTTTTGATGATTGTCCCATCACTTTGCAACAATTCATAGTTTACAGTGCCTTTAAAGTCTGCACCTTGCTCATTTCTAACATGAAGTTTCAAATTGACGATTGCACTTGCTTCAGATACTTTATCATAAGAGACAAACAGTCCACCTCCTGCAACTTGGTTTTCATAATTTGGGTCGGTGATGAAAACATTGTTGTGAACCACCAGCCAACTATCCCGATAAATACCTCCAAAATAGCAGAAGTCCAATAGATTTTGAGGCTTTCCCGGCAGGTATAGTGGGTCATTGCTATTGTCAGCCCTAACGGCAATCACATTGTCTTCACCCCATTTCAGATGATTAGAAATATCGGCTATAACAGGTAGATAACCTCCAAAATGTGTTGCCACCAGTTGCCCATTCACCCACACTTTGCACTTACCCATGATGGCTTCAAAGTGAAGGAATACCTTCTTACCCTTCAGTGCATCATCTGGTGTAAAGTGTTTCCGATACCAGGCTGGTCCTTGATAATTCACGCCGCCACTGGCATCCACCGGCAAGTATTCGAGCCCATGAGGTAAGGAAACCACTTGCCATTTGCTATCATCAAACGAAATTGATTCAGCATTGGTGGCATCCTTCTTTACAAAACGCCAAGCTATATTCATGGAGTAGGCCGTTCTGCCAGTACCTTCCAAAGCAAAGAAACCTGCCGTTGAGAAATGGGGTTGATAGGTTGCATTTGCAGCCGTAAAGCAACACAACAATGCTAAGAATAGTATATTTCTGAGTGTAGTCAGTTTCATAACAAGCATTTCATATTAGTTAAATTTCTAGTTCCCTGGTGTCACAAGTCAATACAAATAAATTTGTTTCCTCAATGTAAATTTATACACTTGCTTACTATCAATGCTATTCCAATGACAGCGCAAACAAGAACCATTTATACAATTTTGCAGGCACCGACCTTCTTTCTGTTACTCCTAATGCTCCAAAGGATGGTCTCCCCTCACATCTTCTCCATTCCAAATTCTTTTCTCCGTCCAGTCAATGGGGGCAGCAGACCAGAACTCATCTGTTTCAGGCAAACCCAATGGCAAAAAGATGTTTGAACAGATATACAAGCTCCCGGTATTATTATAAATATCTGCCAAGTCTGGTTGCGAACCACAGATACCAATATTCAACCAGCCATCTTTGGTATAAGTACCCGGTGCCAGCATCGTCTTTTTAATAACCGCCGTCAAGGCACATCTAATCTGCGCAGGCTTCAACTGCTGTGGCAATTGTTTCCTGAGAGACATATCTGCCAAATGTTGAAACGCAGCCCCTCTGTAAACAATAGATCTTCCTGTGGCGGGATACGAACCATCACTATTAATCAACCGTTCCTGAATAATGGCATAACGTCCATTCCGTGTCTTTATCTTATCCTTCAAATCCTTCAGAACAGGCATTTTACCATCAAACACTTCAGCCATCTTTGCGAGGTAAGGATGAATAACATAGCTATTATAATTGTCCAGATGAAACTGTGGGCCATCAGAATAGTACCCATCACCCACATACCAAAGCTCCGTCTGACGAAAAGCATAATCAACACGCATACCATCCCACTCGTACCCAAACTGGCAGAAGAAAGTCTCAATCATTCCC
>CANGFK010000069.1 GCA_947452925.1 Chitinophagaceae bacterium
AGGGCTTTGGCTTATAAAGAAAAGATTGAGTATTCTGGTCCATTGTACAAAGGCTTCGAAGTGAAAGGGAACACCATAGAAATATCATTTACCCATATTGGTAAGGGATTGATGGTAAAGGATGGCCCTTTAAAAGGGTTTACCATTACAGCTGATGGCAAAAAGTTTGTGCCTGCCATTGCAGTAATAAAAGGAGATAAAGTGATTGTTTCAAATCCTGAAATTGCTGCTCCAACTGCTGCACGCTATGGTTGGGCATCTTATTTTGTGGTTAATTTATATAATGAAGATGGTTTGCCTGCTTCGCCCTTTAGGACGGATGTAGATTAAAAAGGGTATTATAATCATAAGGATTGCCCCATTAATCATAAGGAATGGAGTAATCCTTATAAGGAATGCGATAATAATCATAAGGATTGCCCCATTAATTATAAGGAATGGAGTAATCCTTATAAGGAATACGATAATCATTATAAGGATTGCTCCATTAATCATAAGGAATGAAGTAATCCTTATAATGAATACGATAATAATCATAAGGATTATCAGTGTATATTAATGAATTTCCCGAATTCTTTAGGTTTTCGGATGGTTTCAAATGGTTTTATTATGAAAAGGTTTCTTCTCTCTGCTTTTGTTGCTTTTCTTTTTCAGTCAGGATTTAGTCAATCTAACTCTTTTTCATTCCCCACTAAACCTGCCCGTCAAGAAATTTGTTTGAATGGAATGTGGTCTTTTACGAGTAATAACGATAAAGTACAAACCCAAATTCAAGTGCCTAGTTGTTACACAAATGTATGGGGTGGCAAGTGGGGGAAACCTTATTGGGATGCCTTCAACTATCCTAGAAAATGGACAAAAGGTGCATTATATGAGAAAAGTTTGCTAGTGACAGATGAAATGAAACAAAAGAATCTTCGCTTGCATGTAGATGGTTGCTTTCAAAACTATTCGGTACTCTTTGAAGGAAAAACCTTCGATACCATTCATGATGGCTATAGTGCAAGGAATTTTGATTTGGGAAAAAATATTGCCGTAGGAAAACACGCTTTAAAAATCAGAGTGGAGGATGAAGGTACTAGATTAAGCGGTGGAGAAAGTATGCAGAGTAGGGGTATTTGGGATGACATTTCCTTACTTGCGTTGCCAACTATTTTCGTTGAACAAGGCGTTGTGGTGAGAACTTCTTTCGCCAAGAAAAGCATAGAATGTGATGTGCCAATTAATAATACAACCGATACCAAACAGACTTTTGTTATTAAATATTTCATCACCAATTCATTAGGAAAAGTAGTGAAAACCATTGATGGAGGAACTCAAACCCTCGAACCTAAGGCCATTAAAACTATTACCATTAATTCTGCTTGGGAAAATCCACATTTATGGTTTCCTCATGACCCTTATTTATATCATTTCAACACCGTTTTATATACTAAAGAAGGAAAAGTTATTGATTGGCAAAAAGAAAGATTTGGCTTTCGAGAAATTACATGGGGTGATGCTAAACTTTATATGAATGGCCGACAATTATTGTTGCGTGGTCATGGCGAACATTATTTGGGTGATATTCAGGCATCGAGAGAATATTTCAAGACTTGGTTTACAGAGTTGAAGAAGATGGGAGTCAACTTCATGCGTTTGCATGTTTATCCAAAACACAAGATATTATATGATGTGGCAGATGAAGTAGGTTTCTTATTAGAGGCTGAACCTGCTTTTCACTTTAAGGTAGCCGCCGACACTGTCTTTGCCGAAAAGCATTTGGGCGATATGATGAAAAATCTCATCAATCATCCCTCTATTTTTACTTGGAGTGTATCTAACGAATTGCGTTGGCAGGGTGGTGGTGAGAAACCTTGGCTAATTAATAAGGCACATACTATTGATAAGACTCGACCTTCATTTGCCTCCGACTTTAGTGCGTTTTCCACACATGGAGATATTATAGGGCATCACTATAACACCGATTCTGTCTTCAGAGAGTGGGAACAATTTGGGCCTAAGAAACCAATGGTTTGGGATGAATGTGGGGAAGTGTGGCAACCAAATCGTCCTTTAGGAAATGGTACGGCAGGTTATGAAGTGATTGCACAGGATTATGCGACAGGTATCTATCGGGATGGAAATAATGAGATAAAATATGCTTTCGATTTAATAAGAGAAGGCAAAACCTTTGACGGTAGCCTGCATCGTATCAATGCCGTGAGTCCTTGGGATTTTGGTTGTGTATTTTTCCGTTGGCAACCCTATAATCGCTATAAGGGAATTGCCCCTACTTACAAAACATTGGAAGGACTCGGGGTAAAACCAAGACAAATATTGCCTTGTACTACCCCTGTTAATATATGGGATTCTACATTGCCTGTCTATGAACCAAATCCAGGGTATTACATTTTTGCAGAGGACATGAAATGGGTACGTTTCCCGTATGATAGCAAGAATTTCTCCTTCTTTGGGGGAGAAAATACCATTATCAAGACTCCTTTATTACAATACGATGATTTAAGGTATGTAGATGAAATTCATTGTAAAATAGAAACTCCCGAAGGCAAGGTATTATCCGAAACTATTAAAAAGCAAAGCCTACAACCAGGTACAATGTTGAGGGATGTAGAATGGAATTTTACTATTCCTTCGGTAAATACGGCGACTCCTATTCATATAGTTCGCGAATTTTGGTATCAAGGAAAAGCAGGTTATAAGGATGTGCGGGAAGGACATATTTATCCAAGACTATCTGCTTCGCTATTGCATTTGAATGGGAAAAAGATTAGGGTGATAGATGAGGAGGGTGGATTGGTTAAGGTGCTTACTAAAGCGGGTATTCCGTTTATAAAACTTTCTCCTAAATCCAACAATGTTATTAACTCGGACATTCTGCTGGTTAACAACAAATTTTTTCTTCCTTTTGAATTGAAATTTATAAATGATTCTAGTGCAAATATTATTCAATTCTATAAGGATAGCGTTGATTATCCAGAGAAAAAAAGCTTACCTAAGGGATCTGCAAGATTGTTTGTTAACGGTTCAAACTACAAAGTTTTGAACGGAATAGGTCAGGAAGAGTTAACTTATTGGAAGGGTGGCAATGAATTCGGCGGAATTCCAAGACTTCACAACATAGATTCGAGGGTATTAATTAGTGGTGATAAAGATGGTAAGACAAGTGCTTTGCAGGAAGAGTACATAAGTAAGGGATGTTGGTGGAGAACTAGTCTAAAAATTATTGAAACCGCAGAAGAAGAACCAGTAGCAGGATGGTTAATGCATAATTTATTGGAAGCCGCTGCAAACTATAAAGGAGTAAAAAGAGAAAAAGGATTTATGGTGTTTGGTGATTCTGATTTTGTTAAGTGGAAAGCCCTTACTTTGAGTTCTTACAGGGTTGATGATTTTAAAGAATTGAATAACCCATTGATTAAGGACTTCAAAGTTCTTTTCTTAGATGCACGCACTCATTCATTAACTGATGAAGAAATAAAAACCCTTAAATCTTTTGAAGCTAATGGCGGAAGGGTGTTAGTATATCAGATAACAGATAAAACAATCGACAGCTACAAGAAGCTAATCAGTGATAGCTTAACTATCACTAAACCTTTCTTGAATGAAAGGGCTGGTTGTGTAAAAGCCGCTACTAGTTGGACGTTGAGAAGTACACCTAAAACTGGGGTTGAATATTATGATAGCGTAGTTATCCCTCAACCTTTTGAACCGAATTATGATCCTTTCTTGTCTGGGTTATCTAATATTACCCTCAACTGGAACGGCAAATCACTGTTCGATTATGGGGTAAAGATGAAGGGTATTTCGCCTGTTTCTGTTAATGATAGTTTTAAGATTTTGGTTAGTAATTGGCGAAATGATTGGAGTGTACCTCCCTTCGGTGCCGAATATATCAATGAAGGTAAAGATATGCGTCAGGCCATGTGGTACTTAAACCGTGATCCCGTATTGGCAAGTGTAAAACAAGGCAAGGGTGAGTATATGCTTTGCCAATTGGATTTGATAAATGGAGGAGAAAAGGGATTGACCATTGCCAATCATATTTTAACCAACTGGGAATGTTCTGTGGGAGGTACCACTTATTTCCCTGATAAAAAAGATGTATTTGATTTTACTGCTAATGCAGACCAAAAAGTAAGAATGGCAAAGGTGGAACAACAACTTGCTCAATTGAAACCATTGGATAGTCTGCCTTCTGTATTATATGATATGGGAGGAAGTTCGGATGGTAAACAACGCAAGATTTTATTATTGACAGATAGTAGAATGTTGGCTGTTGCCCCAGAAATCATCAAGAAGTTGAATGGTTTTGGTAATGTATCCTATTCTGGTGTTTCGGTTAATAATCCCAAAGCATTTAATAGTAATGTAGAGAGTGCATTAGGTGGAACTAAGTATGATGTCATTTATTTATCAATCGGATATGATGGTGTAACTGATTTTTCGGAAGTAGGCTTGAAGAAATTTGATAACGAAATCATTACTTTAGTAACCACTTTGAAAAATACAGGCGCAAAACTAATGTGGGGTACACAGGCACCGTTACCTACAGTTTGGTTTGGTGAATTGACTAACGATAAAATTAATTTACTCAATCTACGTGTTAAGAAAATCATGGAGGCCAATAGTGTATTAGTCAATGACACGTATGGTTTCATGATGGATAAGACACCCGAATACATTAATCAAGATAAAAAGGATTTGATATTGATAAATTCAGATTTCTTCAAGGCATTTACTCCTAAGTTGGTCACAACAATTGTAGAGGCATTGAAGTTTTTTGGGAATTAAATGCAAAGGAAGGTTTCGCTTTGAGCGAAGCCTTCCTTACAAATACTTGCAATCTGTAACTTAATAAATTTATGAAACAAACATTAACAATCATTATTTCTTGCTTTATTATAGCAAGCGGATTTGCGCAGGTTAAGCCTGCAAGTTTATTTAGTGACAATATGGTTTTGCAAAGAGAAACCAATGTGCCTGTTTGGGGAACCGCCTCTAATGGAGAATCTGTAACAGTAGAGTTTGAAGGACAAAAACTCTCAACTACTGCAAAGGATGGCAAATGGAAAGTAAGTCTAAAACCTTTAAAAGCAGGCGGTCCATTTACAATGACTATTAAAGGAAACAATACAGTTACAATCAAGAATATCTTGGTGGGTGAAGTTTGGTTATGCAGCGGACAAAGCAATATGGAAAGGGCAATGATTTATGATACTTCCGCGAAAGAAGCTATTGCTAATTCTACCAACGAACTTTTTCGTTGGGCTACTATTCAGCACAATTCTAAAGATACCGTTCAAACAGAAGTAACCTGCAAATGGGTTTCTGCAAATCCAATGACTACAAAGTTCTTCTCGGCAACTGCCTATTGGTATGGAAGTAAATTGCAGAAAGAATTGGGAGTGCCTGTGGGGATTATAAATTCATCTTTTGGAGGAACTATAATTGAATCTTGGGTTAGCAATAAAACCTTGACTAGTCTTGGATTGCCAAAAGATGGATACAATGATCCGGTAATTGCTCGCGCAAATTATGAAACAAAAAAAGCGAAGGCTCAACCATTAGTTGATAAATACAATGCTGAAAAAGAAACTGCTAAGCAACAACATTTGCCAATTCCGCCTCCACCTACAGGAATGATTGTGGTGGGCGATTATCGTGGTCCCAATGTTCTATATAATGGCATGATTGCCCCTTTAATTCCTTTTTCTATAAAAGGAATGGTTTGGTATCAGGGGGAAAATAATGCCTATGTTGGACAAAATACCTATTATCAATTGCTCCCTGCTTTAATAAAAGAGTGGCGTAGTGAATGGGGCGAGGGAAATATCCCCTTCTTCGTTGTGCAACTTTGTCCATATAGAAAGAAGACAATCGACCCAAGTTTACCTAGTGCCATTGCTACCGTAAGTGATGCACAACGTTCTGCTTTGAGTGAACCGAATACTGCCTTGTTAGTTACCACTGATTTAGTTGAACCCGATGGCGATGTTCATTACAAGCGTAAAGAGCCACTTGGTGCAAGATTGGTATTAGCAGCAAAGGCAATGGCGTATAATCAAAAGGTAGAATATTCTGGGCCATTATACAAGAGTGTTGAGTTTAAAGGGAATAAAGCAATCCTTTCTTTTACGCACATTGGTGGTGGACTAGTTGCTAAGGATACAGCTTTGACAGGCTTTACCATTGCTGGTGAGGATAAGAAGTTTTATGTAGGAAACGTAATCATAGAAGGAGACAAAGTAATTGTCACCAATCCAAATGTTGCTAATCCTAAGTCCGTTAGGTATGGTTGGGCAGATCATCCTTGGCCTGATTTAAACTTTTGGAATAAAGCTGGTCTACCTGCGGCAGTGTTTAGAACAGATAATTGGGAGTTGCCCTTAAAGTAGTAAGTAATAAGTTTTAGGTTATACGTTAAAAACTTTTTCATTAGTTAATAAACGCTTTAATAAATATAAATATGAAACATTCAGTCATCATTCTTTTCTCTTTCTTGCTTTGTGCAAGCGGTTTTGCTCAGTTAAAACCCAATAGTCTTTTTACCGATAACATGATTTTGCAACGTGGCGTAACCGTTCCTGTTTGGGGTACAGCCAACGATGGCGAAAGTATTACAGTGGAGTTTGAGGGACAAAAAGTAAGCGCTACAGCTACTAACGGCAAATGGTTAGCTAAACTAAAACCATTGAAAGAAGGTGGCCCCTTCACTATGACCATCTCTGGCAGCAAAACAGTAACTATCAAAAACATCTTGGTGGGCGATGTCTTCCTGTGTAGCGGTCAAAGCAATATGGGTTTCCCTGTTCGTGCAATCAGGGCTATTGGCAACTATCCAAAAGTGAGTGAGATTATTGCCGATGCTGCCAACTATTCCATGATTCACCAGTATAAAGTCCCGTTGAAAAAGAGCGAGGACATTCCTGCGCCGGTGTCTGATGCCGGTGGCAAATGGTATGTTTGCGACTCCACTACAGTAAAGGATTTCTCGGCTGTGGCTTACCTGTTTGCAAGGGAATTGCAGAAGAAAATCAAGATTCCAATTGGTATCATCAATTCCTCTTATGGCGGTACTGCTGCCCAAAACTGGATTATTAAAGACTCTCTGGAAGCCAATCCGCTCCTCAAACCAATCTTAGAAAATTACTACAAAGCCCTTGCTGAGTTCCCTAATAAGTTAGCTAAGTACAAAGAAGATATTGATAAGACAATGGCTAAATATAGTGCAGATTCTGCTAAGGCTGTCGATGCCCACAAGGAGATTCCGCGCAAACCTGCTGCCCCGCTTACCCCTGCCGAAAGAGGCGGCCCTAGTGGATTATACAACACCATGATTTTGCCTTTGGCGCCTTATGCTATCAAGGGCGCGGTGTGGTATCAGGGCGAGGCAAATGGCGGTCAGGGTATTCAATACCGTACCTTATTACCTACGCTTATCAATAATTGGAGAAGCTTATGGGGTATTGGAGATTTCCCTTTTATGATTGTTCAGATTCCCGGTTGGAAGGGACATACGCCAGAATTGAGGGAAGCACAATTGCTCACTTATCAAAAAATACCCAACACAACCATGACAGTCATCAACGATGCCGACGATACTTTAGATGTTCATCCGGGCAATAAACAACCTGTGGGCGAGCGTTTGGCATTGGCAGCGAGAGGGTTGGTGTATAAAGAGAAGATAGAATTCATGGGCCCCATCTATCAATCGATGCAGGTCGTTGGCAATACTATCGAGCTAAGTTTCACCCATACCGGCAAAGGATTGGTAGCAAAAGACGGCGACCTCAAAGACTTTACGATTGCTGGTTCCGACAAAAAGTTTGTTCCTGCCAAGGCTGAGATAAAAGGTAACAAAGTAATCGTTTCCGCCGAAGGCATCAACAAACCCGAAGCTGTAAGATTGGGCTGGAGACTATGTCCTCAAGTCAATTTGTACAACGAAGAAGGTTTACCGGCCAGCCCCTTCCGAACAGATGTAGCGAAGTAAGAAGGCAAAGGAAATATGAAATATGAAGTATGAAATATGAGTAGACACGCTACATATTTCATACTTTATATTTCATACTTTATATTTCTCTTCGGGCGTGTCCCGCAAGAACGGGTCGGGCTTTCCGTTTCAATCTTTTTGCTCAGGGCAGCAAAAAGGATTTTCACTACAATCCCTCACGCAGCATTCGATCACCAATTCCCCTCTTTTGGAGGGGTGGCCGATAGGCCGGGGTGGTTTCTTCGCTCAGTTGCTACCATTCCGAGGTTGGTTGATGCCATTCTTCTTGCAACTTTTAAGCTCAGGATTGCTCCTCCAAACCTTCAATCGTCATTTTCAAGGCACGAGAAATCTAATCGAATGATAGTTACAACCCCAATGAACGTACTGCGTACCTCATTAATCGAACATTCGATACCATTAATTGAACATTCGATGCCATTAATTGAACATTCGATGCCATTAATCGAACATCCGATACCATAAATCAAACATCTGATACCATAAATCGTACTTCGTACCTCATAAATCATACTTCCGATGCCAAACATTACGCCGCTGCTACCTATTTCTTTAATTTTTCAGGTAATAAAAAAATATTTTACCTCAAATTCCAACCTTTTCACTATCTCGCTCTCTTATTAATAGTAAACATTCTTTTGGAAATTAATCTGCAGGTAAATAACGCGCTAGTTTCAAGTGCCCAAAAGGGGAATGCAGAGGCATTGAAGCTACTGTACCTGCAATACAACAAGGCAATGTTTAATATTTGTACCCGCTTGATGGGGAACAATTCGGATGCAGAAGATGTGCTGCAGGATGCTTTTGTGATAGCCTTCAAAAGCATAAATCAGCTAAAAGAAACGGCTCAGTTTGCTGGATGGTTAAAGCGGATTGTAATAAATGAATGCATCAAGAAAGGAAAGAAAAGGAATAATTGGACAGAATGGGAGGAGGAGAAGCATGATACCCCCGAAGAAGAAGAAACGAGTTGGTGGAATGAAGTGACAATGGCCGAGATACACGCTCAGATAAAGGCATTACCCGATGGATGTAGGCAGATTTTTACGTTATATGCAGTAGAGAACTTCAGTCACAAAGACATTGCAGCAACAATGGGCGTATCAGAAGGAACAAGTAAAAGTCAGTACCACCGGGCAAAGCAACTATTGAGAGAAAAGTTACTTAACCACAAAGCACACCAGGAATAACACAAAGACTAGTTGTGTATTTATAAAATAAGAGTAGGGATTTAGTAGTGCCCCTTGTGCTTTTCCTTGTGTTCCTTGTGGTAAAATTCAAAGTAAATGGATGAGTTAAAAAAACATATTCAGCAACGGCTCAACCAATTGGATGTTGATGAACCCAGCAGTAAAAGTTGGGAGCATATCCACGGGCAACTGTTTGCTCCCAAAGGCAAGGTGATTCAATTACCTGTTCGCTGGGCAGTGGCGGCTTGCATCGTGCTGTTGGCAGGGATAGGTTTGTTTTTATTCAATCAAAAAAGTACACAATCAAATGTTGTTACTACTATTAAAAAAGAAAACAAAGAAGGCGCAAAAGAAGTAACAAATACAAAACCTTCATCCAAGTCAAGCATTGATAATACAGATACGCAGGTTCCTAAAGAGTTGGCGACAGCATCTCCAAAAGAAAATAATAAAAAGGTCTTACCTCAGGCAAAAGACTTTTTGGTTAAGAACAAAAAGCCATTGAATAGTCCCGAAGAAATAAAAGCTCTGGAAAATGTGGAAAGTAGTTTTACACAAGTGATAAATATGGAGCGAAACAGGATTAATACAACCCCTTTAACCGCAGAAGACCCAGGCTACTTCAAAGATTTTGGCAGACAGATAGCCCTGATGGAAAGTGATGAAGCTGCAGTTAAAAAGGAGATTAAAAAACACGGCATTACTGATGGATTATTAGATAGGCTGATTAATATCTATCAACAAAAGCTGAATGTTTTGAAGCAGCTTCAGAAGGAAATGCAAAAAACAAACAACAGATACAAACAAGGCAGACAAACAGAGGAGTCTCCTAAACTTTATTTCTTAAATATTTAATACAGATACAAAATGAAAACGATGAGTAGAAGAACAGTAGCAAAGAGTATGGTGATTATGGGTATTTTAATTGGCGGAATCAATCTGGCAATGGCGCAAGATGATGCAATGGCGCCTCTGCCAGCCTTGCCACCCTTACCAAAAATGGGTAAGATGAAAATTGAAAAAAGAATTTCAAAAGACTTGTCTGATTTCAAAAGTAAGCAAGTCTCAGTAGAAGTGAATGCGGGCAAAAATGCAGAGGTATATGTAGAAAATACAAGCCGGACACTGGAAATAAAAACTTGGGATCAACCCAAAGTAAAAGTGACTACCACCATCTATTACGATGGAGATGCTAGCCAACTAAGTGATGCAGAATGGTTTGAAAAGTTGAACCTGAATGTGAAAACATTAGGCAATTCAGTGCGTGTAAAATCAGGTACAGTGAGCGGCGGTGGTTCCTATGAAATAATGGGAAATACCTACAGCTGGAGTAGTGGCGGCGCAAGTGGGGTTGCTATTTTTAACGGAAATGGCGAAAGTATTGGCTCAAAGGAGAATGCAAAACGTGTGGTTACTATCTTTTTACCTAAAGATAACAAAGTGAATATCGAGAGCAAGTATTCCGATATCACCATCGCTGACAACCTGTCTAAACTGACTGTGGACATTACCAACGGCAATATGGATCTGCAGGATGTTGGCAATTTCACCCTTCGTTCAAAGTATGGAAATGTGAGTATGGGCAATGCAGAAACAGCCGCAATAGAGTTTATCAATGGGCATTTTACAGCAAAAGACTTGGGTGACGTTGACCTCGATACCAAATACAGCACGGTAGATATTGCTTCGGCCAAAAAAGTAGACCTCATAAGTACAAATGACGACTATGATTTTGAGGAAGTAAGTAACCTGAGGGGACAAAAAAACTATGGCAACCTGCGTATCAGCAAACTGAATAAGAGTATTGAAATGGACGGAACAAATGCAGATATTAAAGTAAGGAACATAGCCCCATCGGTCGAAACAATAAAATTTGATAATAAGTATGCAGACATCCGTTTGCCTCTTCGAAACGTGAAAAACTACACTATCAACTACATAGGAGCTTGGAGTACAGTCTATGGCAACTTCGATAAGGGGCCTTACACCGGAAAAGCTTTTAAAACATCCTCCAG
>CANGFK010000070.1 GCA_947452925.1 Chitinophagaceae bacterium
ATGTTACAGCTACCTGCAAATGTTCCTTTTACGTCATAGACATAAGCAATCCCACCACTCATACCCGCAGCAAAGTTTCTTCCGGTATCACCCAAGATAACTACTCTACCACCCGTCATGTATTCGCAGCCATGATCACCAACACCTTCTACAACTACTTGTGCACCAGAGTTACGTACGGCAAAACGTTCGCCTGCTTTACCTCTGATGAATGCTGTTCCATCGGTTGCACCATAGAAAGCCACATTGCCAATGATGATATTATCTTCTGGGATGAATGTTGACTTCTTTGAAGGATATACTACCAATCTTGCACCACTTAATCCTTTACCAAAGTAGTCATTGGCATCACCTTCAAGCTCTAGTGTAACCCCTTTGGTATTAAAGGCACCAAAACTTTGTCCGGCAGTACCATAAAATTTAAAGTGTACTGTATCTGGCGCCAATCCTAATGCTCTGTAACGCTTTGTTATTTCATTAGAAACGACAGTTCCTGCGGTTCTGTCCGTATTCTTGATGTTGAAAGTAGCAGAAATCTTTTCTTGGTTGTCTAATGCTGGTTGTGCTGCTTTTAGCAATTGCCAATCCAATATATCCGACATCATGTGGTCTTGTTCTTCCGTATTATACAAACCAACATAAGGATTTGCAGGCTCTTTGAACAAAATTGGGGACAAATCCAATTTACTATATTTCCAATGACTGATATTTTCCCTTGTTTGGAGATAATCTGTCTGACCAATCATTTCATTTACGGTCTTAAAGCCTAAATCTGCCATTATTTCCCTTAACTCTTCAACCATAAATTTAAAGAAGTTAACAACGTGGTCCGGATTACCCTTGAAACGTTTTCTCAATTCGGGATCTTGTGTGGCAACACCTACAGGGCATGTATTCAAATGGCACTTACGCATCATAATACAACCTTCAACAATTAATGCTGCTGTCGCTACGCCCCATTCTTCTGCACCTAGTAAGGCAGCAATGGCTATATCCCTACCCGTTTTCATCTGTCCATCCGCCTGAACGACTACACGGCTACGTAATTTGTTTTTAACCAGCGTCTGATGGGTTTCAGCCAAGCCTAATTCCCACGGTAGACCCGCATGTTTGATTGAACTTACCGGAGATGCGCCTGTTCCGCCATCAAAACCTGCAATCAATACTACATCTGCTTTCGCTTTTGTAACACCTGCGGCTATCGTACCAACACCTGCTTTAGATACCAATTTTACACTGATTCTTGCTGCACGGTTAGCGTTCTTCAGGTCAAAAATTAATTGCGCTAAATCTTCAATCGAGTAAATATCGTGGTGTGGTGGAGGTGATATCAACCCAACTCCTGGTGTTGAGTGACGAACACGCCCAATCCAGTCATCAACTTTATGCCCTGGCAATTGTCCACCTTCACCTGGCTTAGCACCTTGGGCCATTTTTATCTGCAATTCATCCGCTTCTGTCAGGTATAGGCTGGTTACACCAAAACGTGCAGACGCTACTTGTTTGATAGCGCTTCTCATGCTATCACCATTGGGCATTCTTTCAAAACGCATTTCATCTTCACCACCTTCCCCTGTATTACTTTTACCACCTAAGCGGTTCATAGCAATTGCTAAGGTACTGTGTGCCTCATGTGAGATAGATCCAAAGCTCATAGCCCCTGTTGCAAAACGTCTGTAGATGTTTTCTGCCGGTTCTACTTCATCAATGGAAATTGATGGGCGATTATGTTTAAAATCTAATAAACTTCTTAGTGTACATGCCTTCTCAGCCTGATCATTTACCGCCTTAGAATATTTCTTAAAGGTTGGATAATCATTAGTACTGGTTGAATGCTGCAACAAGTGGATCGTTTGTGGATTGAATAAGTGGAATTCTCCCTTGCGTTTCCACTGATAAACACCTCCTACTGGCAATCTCTCTACAGGAATTTCTTTTTTGCTGAATGCAAACTGGTGTTTAGCCAAAGCTTCTTTAGCTATCTCATCCAAGCCCATTCCTTCTATGCGGGAAGTGGCTCCTGTGAAGTATCTGTCAACTACCGCTTGATTAATACCTACTATTTCAAATATTTGTGCTCCTTGATAGGATTGCAAAGTAGAAATTCCCATCTTAGAGAATACCTTCAACAAGCCATCACACACTGCTTTGATGTAGTTTTTCTTTAATTGTTCTGCATCTAGTGTTGTATCTAGTTTACCTTGAAGCTTCAGGTCGCGGATGGTAGATAAAGCGAGATAAGGATTGATTGCGGTTACGCCAAAGCCCAATAAACAGGCAAAATGGTGTACTTCCCAAACGTCTCCTGCCTCAACTATCAAACCTACTTGTCCACGGAAGCCTTTTCTTATCAAATGATGGTGTACAGCTGATACAGCCAATAAAGAAGGAATAGGCGCGTGTTCACTATCTATCGCTCTATCGCTCAATATGATTACTTCAAAGCCATCTTCTACTGCATCGGTGGCATATTTGCATAATCTTGCCAAACCTTTCTCCATTGAGCCTGGTTTTCCATCAGCCCTAAAGTAGGTTTGTAATGTTTTTGCTTGGAAAATACCGGTATCGATACTCCTTATTTTCTCTAATTCATGATTACCAAGCACCGGATGTTTCAATGCTACACTATGGCATGCCAATGGATCTTCAACCAACAAGTTTCCGTTGTTACCAGCAAAGGTTGCCAGACTCATTACCAATCTTTCTCTTATTGGATCGATTGGCGGATTGGTTACTTGCGCAAATAACTGTTTAAAGTAGTTGCTTAAGTGTTGTGGTTGGTCGCTTAATATTGCCAAAGGGGTGTCGGTACCCATAGAGCCAATTGGTTCCTTACCTTCAATACACATTGGTGCAATGATGGTCTCCATATCTTCGGTGGTATAGCCAAATGCCTTTTGATATTTGAATATCTGATCGTGTTCCAAATGCGTAAAAGATACTCTTGGCTCGGGTAATTCCTCTAGTCTGATCTTATATTTATTCAACCATTCGCCATAAGGTTTTTGTCCGCAAATTGTTTGTTTCAATTCTTCATCACTCACTATTCTACCCTCTTCCATGTTCACTACAAACATCTTTCCGGGTTGTAAACGACCGTTTTCTATGATAGTGGCGGGGTCTACTGGTAAAACACCAGATTCTGAAGCCATTATTACGCGGTCATCATTGGTAACGCAGTACCTTGAAGGGCGTAAACCGTTTCTGTCAAGCGTTGCGCCAATCATTTTTCCATCTGTGAAAGAGATAGAAGCTGGTCCATCCCAAGGTTCTTGGAAGGTAGCGTGAAATTCATAGAATGCTTTCTTAACAGGATCCATCTTTTCAGCATTATCCCATGCTTCTGGTATCAACATCATCATTACGTGTGGCAATGAGCGTCCACAAAGCGTTAATAATTCTATTACATTATCCAAACAGGCACTATCAGACTGTCCTTCGAAGATAATTGGGCGCAACATTTCCATTTCTTCTTTGCTGAAGAATGGAGAGAAGAAACCGCCTTCTGCTGTCTTCAACCAGTTTACATTTCCTTTTACAGTATTTATTTCTCCGTTGTGGGCAATGTATCTAAATGGTTGAGCTAGTTTCCAAGAAGGGAACGTATTGGTAGCAAAACGAGAGTGAATCAATCCATAAGCACTCACCATACGCTTATCGCTTAGGTCGGGGAAGTATCCACGCACCTGATTGCTCGTTAATTGCCCTTTGTAAACAACTGTTTTATAAGACATAGATGCAATGTAGAATCCTACTGCATCTTTTCTGATTGTATTATTAATGGTATGACTTGCATGGTTGCGGAGTACATACAGTTTTCTTTCAAAAGATTCAGTATCGCGGATATGATCTGGGCAAGCAATGAAAACCTGCTCCATTTCTGGTTCAACAGACAACGCTGTTGGTCCAATGTTCGACGTATTTACGGGTACTTTTCTGTAGCCAAGTATATCGAAACCCAACTTTTCTGCCGTGCGGTTAAAAATGTCTCTACATTCTTCTCTCAAGCGCATATCCTTCGGAAAAAACAATACGCCTACACCATATTTACCATAAGCAGGTAGGTGTATTCCCATTTTCACACACTCATCAAAGAAGAATTCGTGGGTGGTTTGTATTGCCAACCCTGCACCATCACCCGTATTGTTTTCACAGCCACAAGCACCACGGTGTTCCATATTCTCCAGAATGGTTAAAGCATCGGAGATTATCTGGTGAGATTTATTGCCTTTAATGTTCGCAACAAACCCAATACCGCACGCATCATGTTCAAAAGAGGGGTCGTAAAGACCAGTATTACTTGCCATTAAGTAGTTAAATTTATTAAGTAATCAATAGTTTTTCGTATTAGCAAGCTCGTCGTAAGCAGCCAAAGATAAATAAACTAAAGCTAATTTAACAATAGATTCTTTCTAAAGTTTAAGCTTGTTTGTTAGATAACGATGTAGATATAGTTGTTTTGATTAATAATTACACAAAAAAAACGATTGAATTCTTTATTTTAAGCTAATGAATGAACGCTCCTTTTTTTGGTGCTTTCTGGATGAGGGTTATCTATAAAAGGACTTTATTTAGGGATAAAAGTCCTTATTATGGCTGCTAAATTGTAAGTTTTGGGTGATATCCCACAGCTTTTGGGTCTATTTCCCTCCGTTTTTGATGCTATCTGATGGGGCCTTTATTAGACCTTTTCGAAAATTAAATCTTCCCCACTAATTCGCGTCACTGCGAATGGTTTATCAGTCAAAACTGAAATAAATCGGGATGACGTGACTTTAATTTCAGTTACTCCAAACCCCGTGAGCGTCATTGCGAGGCACGAAGCAATCTAACCGAAATTAATCCACGTCATTGTAAGGCACGAAGCAGCCTTTTTTATATCATACGTGACTAATATTTCTAGAAAAAGATTGCTTCGTACCTCGCAAAGACGTTCATTTAGTTCGAGGTGGTTCATAATAAATTACAATCTGTTTCAATTGTCGAAAAGGTCTATTATCTATTTACGTGAATCGAGGGTTGAAAGTACCATTAGGTACGAAATATTGGTAGTAATCTAATAAAAAGAGAGGTCAAAGTGCCGTAGGCACGACATAATTTTAAAACAAAGTAGCTTTAAATAATATTTCCTCTATAAATCTTAGTTGTATATCGTCCCTAACGGGCAATGTCGTTTAGTTAAGAGTTAGCCACAAAGACTCAAAGGCAGGAAGATGCACAAATAAATACTGGTGTTTGCCACTAATTACACTAATAAATACCAATAAAGCACATTCGTGCTTATTAGTGCAATTAGTGGCAAATGCTTAACTAAATGACATTGCCCTAATGGGACTTTAAACAATTTTATTCCTGTGTTTACTACCAATATTTCGTGCCAAAGGCACTTATTGGTGCTTTTTCTAATCCTTGATTCGCATTATTTGATATTATTTGTGAATCAGCAACCAAATCTCTGTTTCTTTTCCCTGATTGCGCTCCTTTTTTACCCAAATAGTATCCAAAATGATCTGAGTTTTGTGAATCGATGGGTTATTTTGGTTGAAGGTTGCAGAAAAATGAAGGATTGGGGCTTGAATGAGTGTCTATTGTGATCATTTAGTACCCAAAGTCGGACACCAATCAACCTTTTTCGGGCAATGATCAACCTTTTCTCCGTATAAATCAACCTAAACCCGACAATGATTGACATTTTTCGGTCACCAATCGACCTTTTTCGGGCAATGATCAACCTAAACCCGTCAATGAATAACCTAAACCCGGCATCAGTCAACCTTTTTCGGGTATAAGATGACCTTTACTCGCCAATGAATACCCAAAAGCAAATCCTCTGTCCCCCTTAATCAATCCGCTTCCTTATTTTTGCGTGAATTCATGATTAAATCTATTATTTCCGCACGTTCTTCTTCCCCCAAACAAATACGTATTGCAGTAGCGGCACTTTTCTTTGTGTCGGGATTTGGCTTTTCCAGTTTTGCTTCGCGCATACCCACCATACAACAGAACCTACACATCAATGAAGCGCAACTAGGCACGGCTTTATTTGCCATACCTTTTGGACTAATATGTATGTTGCCCCTCACCGGACACCTTTTAGGCAAATATGAAAGCAGATATGGACTGATGATTGGCAGTTTCTGCTATAATGTGTGCCTTTGCCTGCTAGGATTTGTAACAAATATCTGGCAATTGATGCTAGTGCTCTTTTTCTTTGGAGGTTCCAGAAACCTGATGAACATAGCTGTTAATGCACAGTCGTTGGGGGTTCAGAAATTGTACCCTAAATCTATCATTACCACCTTCCACGGAATATGGAGCATCACAGGCTTTGTTGGCGGCGCATTGGGCGGTTTGATGATTAGTCATGACATCAGCCCAGCCATCCATTTTGAGTTTGTAGGGATTGTTTGTGTGGCACTAATGGTCATTTTTTTTAGAGATACCATCAGAAACGATGTACGACAACCCGAAGAAGGCGCCAAGCGAGTATTATTTCATTTCCCTAAGGGCAGACTCCTGCAATTGGGTGTCATTGCTTTTTGTTGCATGACCTGTGAAGGAATTATGTTTGACTGGAGTGGTATATATTTTCAGAAAGTAGTACACGTTTCCAAGCATAACATCACCACAGGATACGTAGCTTTTATGTGTGCAGCAGCAATTGCACGATTTTCTGGCGATTGGTTCGTCAACAGGCTTGGCACCCGAAAAGTATTGCAAGTATGCAGCAGTTTTGCCTTCGTAGGATTCCTCATTTCCATCGCATTCCCTTATTTAATTTCAGCAACTATCGGGTTTATACTAGTAGGAATCGGCATATCGTGCATTGTTCCACTCATTATGGCAATGGCTGGAAAAATATCGGGAAAGTCCGCAGGTGTTGCGATTGCATCTGTCTCAACAGTTAGCTATTTTGGCTTTCTTTTTGGCCCGCCGCTCATTGGATATGTTGCCCAGGCAGCCAACTTGCAATGGTCTTTTGGCTTAGGGTTAATAATATCTGCTTGTATGCTTGTATTCGTGAGTAATCGTCAACTATTTGCTAATGAAGTAGCCTGAGTATGATCGTTTTATTACGCCAAGGCTTCATTCTTCCTGATCTTTTTTATTTTTTCTATTGCCGTTTTATAACTACAAGCACTCTCTTGCGGACTCTCTGCACTCATTATGCCCGAGATAACAGCAATGCCATCAAAGCCAACGTTACCCAACTGTTCAATGTTATCTAGCGTGATTCCGCCACATAAAAATATAGGCATATCGGTGTAAATTCTTGCTTTACGAACAGTCTCCAGGCTCACAATAGAATAACTATCGATGGAATTTGTTGGAAAAACAGCACCAAAGGAAATGTAATCCAGGTTGTGTCTTACAGCCCATTCAATTTTATCAAAGTTATTGCCACAAGTAATCCCTACAATAGCATCTGAAGGAATAGTAGGCCGGATGGACTCGAAATTATCCGGAATTTCTTCAAAATGAATACCATTTACGCGCTCAATTTCTGTAAGATCCTGATTCATCAAAACTGGGACACTAAACCGATGAGCCAAAATGGTCACAGAGTCAATTATAAGAATCTTGCAGGTATTGGGTTTGAAATTATTTAGTATCTGAATGGCAGAAACCCCTCCTTTAAGGGCCGCTTCCACTTTTTGAAGAAGCAATTGTAACTCCATTGAGGCAGGGTCAATTATCAAATAAAGCCCTTTTTGTATAGATAATGAATTTTTAATCATGATAATTGTTTAAATCAAGCGCCAGTGAAAATTCAAAAATAATAAACAATTTTTGAATAAAGAAGCTATTACAAATTGAGAATCAAAAAAATACAGGTTACTAGCTATTTCGTAACTAGTAACCTGTAAACCAAACATTATAACTTCACATTCAATCCAAACATATAATTGGTGCCTGCCATCGGGAAATAGTAGTTGCTGTTATAAAGAACGCCACTATAAATACCGGGATAAGTAGCTCCATTAGATGTATACAACCTATTAAAAATATTATTTGCCTGTCCAATAAGGGTACATTCCTTAATCAGTTTGCCATGAAGCGTTAATATAAAACGAGCATCCTGTGTAAAATAGGAACCAAGACTACGACTACTGTTCTGTGTATTATCAAGATATTGTCTGTCTACATATTTACTGATCAAACTAAAACTAAAATAGTTGCAAGGGACAATATTGATAGTCGCAGCTGCAATAGTGTTTGGAGAAAAAGAAATGGATGCATTTTTATGCTCCACAACCGAATCGCCAATCAACGCATAGTTTTCATCATATTTATATAAGTACTCAGTAAACTGCTTTATTTTATTGCTGCTAAAAGTGATGTTTCCCTCTGCATTCAACCAATCATTTACAACTACACTTCCTTGCAATTCCAAACCAGCACGATAGCTTTTTGGGGTATTTGTTCTGATAGGATAGCCCGCATCATTCACTTTCCCTGTCAAAACCAACTGGTCTTTATAATTCATGTAGTACACAGTTGCCCCAAAACTGTAACTGCTTGTACGTTTTTCCAGTCCCAGTTCAAAGTCATTCAGCTGCTCCGATTTTGGATTGTTGTCTGTTGCATTTTCAAAGTCCGTACGGTTAGGTTCTTTGTTTGCAATTGCCCAACTGCCGTATGCTTGCCATCCGTTTTTGCTGTAAGTAATCCCCAATTTTGGATTGAAGAACGAGAAATCTTTCTGAATAACACGTGTTGGGTCACTATCAAACCCTCCCATTTTATGCATCACATGTTTGTATTGCAAATCGGCATAAAGCAATAAATGTTTGGTCTGTTGGCGCTCCCATTTGGCATAAATATTCTCATCTGTCTTCAACGCCTGGTTAAAATAATACTGATAATCATTCGGAACGCCCCCATTCTGCGACCACAATACATTTCCGTAGTGATTACCTTCATACCTGTTCCAGCCACCACCCACAATCAACTGGTCTTTGTCCTTTTTATATTGAACAGAAAGTATCTGACCATAAAATTTGTTATCCAACCAGCGTTGCCTTGTCAAATCTGTTGTTGTTAAGGTGTCAGTGCCTACTATATGGTTGGGTAAACCATAACTTGCATAGTTGGCTCCAGATACATATTCTTCATAATAGCCTTTACCGGGCGTAAAGAAAAAGGCAGTATTAAAAGAGATTTTACTATTGAACGAATGGTTGTAAAACAACTGATAATGGTTCTGCTGATAGTTATCAGTCTGGTTGGGATAGGTGTAATAGTTGTAGGTTCTGTGCACTGGCAAAGTATCTTCGGGCACACCATACCAAGCCTGATAGGTCTTTTCTTTTCCGGAAAAGATATTCAGCCTTAAAGAAGAATTTTTGTCAATATAAGCCGCTGTCAAAGCCAATGATTGAAGATTACTAGAAGCACGGTCAATGTATCCATCACTCACTATTCTGCTTAATCGTCCATCCACCGTAAAGTGTTCATTAAACAACCCTGTACCGAATTTAACGGTGTTTTTTATGGTATTAAATGACCCATAACTATTGTTTATTTCAGCATATGCTTTTTCATTAAACTCATTTGTCTGCAGATTGATCCCTGCACCAAAAGCACCTGTACCATTGGATGAAGTGCCCACACCGCGCTGAATCTGTACTGAATTTAGGGAAGAAGTGAAGTCGGGTAAATCCACAAAATAGCTACCCTGACTTTCCGCATCGTTGTAAGGAATACCATTCAGCGTCACGTTTATGCGGCTTGCATCTACCCCTCTGATGTAGATATTAGTATAGCCAACGCCATTGCCCGCATCCGAATTGATAACTACCGAAGGTGTCTGTTTCAACATAAATGGCAAGTCCTGACCAAGATTTGTCTTTGCCAATTCTTCCTTACCCAAATTAGTTTTAGTAAAAGGTGCTTTGTCACTGGCACGCAATGCCTTCACTTCCAGCGATTGAAGGAATAGGAAAGTGCTTTTTAACTCAATAACCAAACTGGTTTGATTGGTTGTAGCTTCTAGTTTTTCTGTTTTATCGCTATAGCCCACATTAGTTACCACTAAGTCGTAGTTGCCTTTAGCCACTTTTTTAAATACAAACTGACCATCTTCATCGGCGATGGCTACCGTGTTTCCTAGTTTTACACTTGCAGCGGGGAGAGGTTTTCTCGTTGCTGCGTCAATTACTTTTCCGATTACGGATACTTTACTTGTTTGTGCAATGGAATAAAGGCTGATGATACATGCAGCCATTGTTCCCATGAATTGTTTCATTTCTTTTTTGTTTTAAAAGTTAGAAAAAATGTGGGAACAGAATAAAAGTCGCTAAGTGGAGAGAACGTTCAAATGTAGAATTACGCCTTCCCTTCGCAGGCATTACCCTGTTCAGGTTCAACGGGTATTATCTCAGCTTTTGCAGTGTGGAGCTCTCACCCTGCAAATTAGCACCCCGAGGAATTTGACGCAAAGAAAAAGGAAAATTTCTAAATATGAGCTATGAAATATTAGTTATGCTTCGCCTTATTGTCTTATGCCTTACGACCTATTTTTACATTCCCGATGCCATTCCGAGGTTGCCCGATGCCATCCCGAGGTCACCCGATGCCATTCCGAGGTTACCCGATGCCATTCCGAGGTCACCCGTTACCATTCCGAGGTTACCCGTTACCATTCCGAGGTTACCCGATGCCATTCCGAGGTCACCCGATGCCATTCCGAGGTTATCCGATGCCATTCCGAGGTTACCCGATACCATTCCGAGGTCACCCGATACCATTCCGAGGTTACCCGATACCATTCCGAGGTCACCCGATGCCATTCCGAGGTTACCCGATACCATTAATCCATCTTAGCGAATAAGAAACGATGATGTAGAAAAGGCTTTCAGTGTTAGTTTCCATGAAAGTTTTTTTGACAAAGGCATTTTCTGTCATCCCGCAGGGATCTAACCGAAAATGGGCAAATGATAAACACATGTAGAGACAAGGCATTGCCTTATCTCTACAGCAAAATGGACGGTTTTAATTTGGAGCTATAAATACCCTTAGATTTGTGGGGAAGAAGGGTTTGAGAGGATAAACCTTTGAATATTTTATGAGTTTATGGACAACTGCAAACGACACTTAACTATGACAGAGCAACAAGACAATTTTGTAAAGATTCTTTTCAGATTTTACAGCGACCTTTTAAACAAGTGGAC
>CANGFK010000071.1 GCA_947452925.1 Chitinophagaceae bacterium
ATTATCGAAAAAAAACTACTATTGTAAACCAATTGCAGGATTAAAAACAACTGTAAACTTATTACAGGATTATCTAACAAATATGTAAACTTTTTTTAGGACGAGACAAACCCATTCGCTTTTCTCCTCCCTCGGAGGAGGTAGGAGGTGGGTTGTTGATGATGATAAACACCCCTTTTTCTAGATGTTTTAAAGAGTCTGACCTGCTGCGAACGTGTAGAGACGCATTACAATGCGTCTTTGTCATCATACAATCTGTTTGTGTGATGAGGTAAGACGGATTATAATCCGTCTCTACAGCATGCTGACAATTGTTGAAGGCATGTTATGGGGATTAAAGGGAATTATATTTAAGGGTTTAAAGATTGGGTGATAGTAGTAATTGTTATCAATTCCTTATTAAAATTCTTTTCTTATCACCCATAAAAAATTACAACTACAATACTATCATTACTTTTCAATTATTTTAAACTTTCTAAAGCTAATTCAGAATTTATATATAATTGTGCTTCATTGGCATATCGACGACCTTTAGCGACATTATCAGAAGTGTCTACTCTTAATTCTTTTAACCTAGCAAAAACATTCTCTTTCAATAATTGAATCGAGGCTTTGACAGACTCATTAGATGGGTTTATTTGTTTTTTTTGAAAAGCATTGAACACCAATCTATCTTTATGCTGGATGTTATCTGATTTTAACTCTAAAACCGTATCTGTATTTAGTAGAACTTTCATTTCTTCCGTACCAAAGATCAAATAACCATATTTATTTGCTTTTTCGCCCTTTGGTAAAAATTTATCCTCAATAAAAAGGAGGTATCCATCTTCCTTAAGACTTTTCTTAATTGTTAATAATACTATCATCCAGTTCTCAGGGGTTATTTCATGAAGAACATTACAAAGAATAATACAATCAAAAGTGTTTTCAGATAATTCAGATTCGTTGTAATAAATTTTTCTAATTCCATTTAAGCCTTCTAAATAATTTGAATATTCTTTATTAGGTTCGTATGCATAGTAGTTTATTTTTTTTGAAATTATTTCATCTTCATTAATCGAATACCCAATTCTTCCTTTTCCAGCCCCAAAATCTAGCAAGTCAATATTGGTTTTAGTATCTATAAATTCTTTAAATAAAAGAAATTGAGGATCTTCTTTATCAATTGCAAACACAACATCTGGTTCTTTAAAACATTGTACCATAAAATTTCCATAAGCCCATTCAGATATTGAGTTAATGAATGTAGAAAGTTCACTAATATGACCATCCAATCCCATTAATTGAATGAACGAATTACCCGGTGTAGTTCTGGAAGGGGAAATGATTTCATCATCTTTTACCATTATTATTTCATCATATTCTAAATGTGAGAGTATGTGAACAGAATGGGTCGCAATCCAAAGTTGACCAGTGGTTATAATTTCTTTTAATGCGTTTATTAATGCAACTTGAGCTTCTGGATGTAAACCCTTTTCAGGTTCATCAATAATAATAATGCTTTCACTGATGTTAGCTTTAGAATTTACTTCTAAATAAAAAAACAAAATTGCGTAAGCAAATAATGTTTTTTGACCTGGAGACAGTAAGTTTATGTTAAATTGCTTGTTATTGAAAAGGAGTTGACTATTTATAGTATTCCCTGAATTTAATTGTTCATAGGAAAATTCTTTGCCCAAGAACCTTGAAACATTTTTATGAAATTTCTCGAAAAGCTGATATGAACTTTTTTGCATCATTTCTTTTTCGATGGCTTCATGATTCTTTTTATTTTGCCTATACAGGTTAAATTCAACTCTTAAATTCTCATTTGCCAACTCTGTTATATAAGCTATTGTGGCATTACTATTAAAAATGCTAAATTCATTGTATTTGGTATTAAAGGTATTTGTTTTAACGTTATTATTCGTGACAACTGAATGTTGATTATCTAAAATCTGCTTAAATGTCAAATTGTTAGTTATCGTTTGTTTAATACTATTTAGATCATCATTGTTTACTAATTTAACATAATTTGGTAGTACTTGCTTTATCATTTGCATTACGGGTACTGCATTATTGCCCAGGCTGTTTGCTAATGATTGTTTCTCAGCCTGAATTCTTGTTGATTGGAATTTTCGATAAGTTTCATTAGCGTTCTTTAAACTAGTTTCAAAGTTTGCTTTTTGCTGTAGTTCAAAGGGAAAGTCAATTAAATTCTTTTCTAATATTGCCTCAATTGTAATATTATCAATAAAGGTTTCAACAAAATGCAAAACCCTAGATTTTCCAGCACCGTTTTTTCCTACAAGTGCAACTGTCGAACCTAATGGTTTCTTATCAAGATTAATTTCTTTTAGTCCTTTTCCCCGAGTTAATTCTTGAGGTACTTTAAGTTTAGCGATTCTCATTACGTTTAATTCTTTCTTTTTTGAAATTGTTTTTTAATAATTTTACTTTTAATTAGTATATCCAACCTCCATCACTTATCTCCTATTCACACACCTTCCATACGATTCTTCAAAGATTACAAATTATCGAACACAAAACCGTTATAGAATAAAATAAATTAAACAAAGCCAATTTCCCCTCCTTTTAGATGCTTCAAACCCCCAATCCACCCCCTAAAACCAATCTGTTTCCCAAACTCGTAAAAGATATATTTTTAAATGTCAATAATGCACTCCACAATCACTAATTTCGATAAAGCAAAAAGGAAATAGTTCTAGACAACAAGCCCTTCTTTGCGATAACAAGATTGCTCTAAAATTTTTACCGGTTACTTGAAATATCATGGCAGCCGGGGTCTTTCCAACACTTATCTCTGCTTTAGGCAACTTCTTAAAGCTACCGACCTTTACCCATCTATGAAAATGGTGCTAAAGCAGGTTATTTTCCTCGTAAACAATAGTAGATTCTCCGTAGATGCAAAATAAATTGAAGGAGACGCAAAAAGATTTGAAGTAAAAACAACTTGATTCTTTTACAAATCAAAATGATTTGAAGTAAAAGCAATTAGATTCTACTACAAATCAAAAAGATTTGAAGTAAAAACAACTTGATTCTTCTACAAATCAAAAAGATTTGAAGTAAAAGCAACTTGATTCTACTACAAAACAAAAAGATCTGAAAGATTGAAAAAGGTACTTTCCATACAAATGGTTGGTACGAGCCGTTGAAAAGGCGTTTTAAACAATTATTTTAAACAATTTTAATTTTTACTAATGGCAAAGAAAACAGATTGGGTTCCTGCTACGTATGAACTGTTTCAACCTTTTGCGTTGAATATGAAGGATAAGGCAAACACAAATAAGCTGATCTGGAAACTGGTAGACACTACCGTTACAGACATGGCTGCCGATGTAGACGATTTTGTGAGCGACTATGCTATATCTTCTATAAAGAAAACCCGTAGTTCTAATGATGTAAATAACACCAAAAAGTCTTTTAAGAAGGCTAGAGGCAGTGTGCGGGGTATGGGAATTGTACAAATGAAAAACAATTTGAACATGACCGACGAAGACCGCAATCTTTGTGGTGTAATCAATGACAGCGGCACGCATACGCTGTCTCCTGTAACGGATTTGTTTCCGGTAGTTATTTTTTCACGCTCTGGTGAATTGGGAGGAAGAATGGCTTTTGTAGACCCCGACAGATTGGGAGGTGGCAGACCGGATGGGCAGGATGGCATATCCATCATGTTTGGTTTTTATCCACAAGGAACCACCCCTCCATTAGAAGCAGATTGTACTTTGAACAGGGTATATACCACCAAAACGGGTAGTGTAACGTTTCCAACAGGTTCTATGGGAAAATGTTTTATTGGGTATGCTCGCTATTATAATACCCGCAATATATTGGGTACTATAGCTTTTTCTTTTAAGGGTATTGTGAGCTAAATTGTAGTTGACACATCTATAAAAAAATGTGACAAATTGGTTACCAGCCGCAGAAATGCTGACTTTACAGGACGGAAAGATGAAAAAAAATGGAACAATTATCCAGTCTTTTCCTACCTGTATCTTCAATGTCTCTGCGGCTTTTTTGTTGAGGAGATTGACCCAAAGACACGAAGACAAAAAGAAGCACAAAGAAGAATAATTAGTACCAAAACCAATCATTACCCAATGTCGTTTAGTTAAGCATTTGCCACTAACTGCACTAATAAGTACGAATGTGCTTTATTGGTATTTATCAGTGCAATTGGTGGCAAAAACTAGTATCTATTTGTGCATCTTTATTCCTTTGAGTCTTTGTGGCTAACGCTTAACTAAACGACTTTGAATCATTACCATCAATAGTAAATGGTATTATAACCGGAAACCGTAAATTGCACCCCTAAAATAGTTATTATGACAATTGGCACTTTTTCTTACCCCATTCCGGCAAACGAACCTACATTTCAATATGGTCCTGGCAGCCCCGAAAAGGCTGCTTTGAAGGCTAGATTGGCTGCTTTCAAGAATGAAACAGTAGACATACCGATGTATATAGGTGGTGAAAAAGTATATACCGATAAGAAAATTGCCATCAATCCTCCTCATGAGAAAGATTTTTTGTTAGGGCAGTTCAGTGAGGGAGACGAAACACATGTGCAACGCGCCATTGATGCTGCCCTTGCTGCAAAAGCAGGCTGGGAAGCAATGAGCTGGGAAAATAAAGCCCATATATTTTTGAAAGCTGCTGAGCTGTTATCTACCAAATACCGTTACCACATTGTGGCGAGTACCATGCTTGGTCAAGGGAAGAATGCATTTCAGGCGGAGATTGACGCTGCTTGTGAATTCATAGATTTCTTACGGTTTAATGTTCATTTTCTGAGTGAAATATATAAGCAACAACCCATCTCCAGTACCGGAATGAACAACAGGGTAGAGTGGCGTCCATTGGAGGGTTTTGTGTTGGCGGTGAGTCCGTTCAACTTCACGGCTATTGCCGGAAACCTGTGTGCAAGTGCTGCCATGTGTGGCAATGTGGTGGTGTGGAAACCTGCTTATACGCAAGTATATTCTGCCAACATCATCATGCAGGTGTTTAAGGAAGCTGGGCTTCCGGATGGCGTTATCAACCTTATTTATGTGGATGGCCCTGTACTTGGCAAGGTTTGCTTTTCGCACTATGACTTTGCAGGCGTTCATTTTACGGGTAGCACAGGCGTGTTTCAGCAGATGTGGAAGACTATTGGAGAGAACATTACGAAGTACAGAACTTATCCAAAAATTGTTGGAGAAACAGGCGGTAAAGACTTTGTACTGGTTCATAAAAGTGCAGACATAGATGTGGCTGTAACGGCTTTAATAAGAGGTGCTTTCGAATACCAGGGGCAAAAATGTAGTGCAGCATCGAGGGCTTACCTGCCTAGTAATATTGCCGGTGCCATCAAGAAAAAATTGGTAGAAACACTAGCTACCATAAAGGTTGGAACGCCAGAAGACTTTAGCAATTTTGTGAATGCCGTGATTGACGAAAGGGCTTTTGACAAGATAGCTAACTATATAGATACTGCCAAAAATGACCCTGCTGTACAAATTATTGCTGGAGGAAAACACGATAAATCTGTAGGCTACTTTATTGAACCTACGGTGCTTGAAGCATCAGATCCTAAGTACAAGACAATGTGCGAGGAAATCTTTGGCCCGGTATTGACCATCTATGTTTATGATGCAGAAGCCTTTGAAGAAACGATGCACCTGGTAGATACTACTTCACCGTATGCACTCACCGGAGCCATCATTGCACAGGACCGTGCGGCGTTGGAACTGGCTACCGACAAACTACGCAATGCTGCTGGCAATTTCTACGTAAATGACAAGCCAACAGGTGCTGTGGTTGGTCAGCAACCTTTTGGTGGCGCAAGAGGAAGTGGCACTAACGACAAGGCAGGAAGTATGCTGAACCTCTATCGTTGGTTGAGTGCAAGAACTATCAAAGAAGTGTATGTTCCGGTTACGGACTACAAGTACCCTTTCGTAAATGAGGCATAGGTTATAGCTTCCTATTGGAAAGTTAACACATCAATTAAAAAGAGGGATTAACAGTAGCAGATTCGGCACTATTTATAAAGAAAAGGCGCAAAGGAAAAGTTAGTTTATTCTAATTAATTTCCTTTGCGCCTCTTTATTTTCTGATGTTTCTATAACTATGATTTCCTCTTTAAAGCTTCATTATAAAGCACTGTTTTTGATGGCAGAATCCACCTCTTTTACCACATGAATATCATTTCTCACTACTGCAAGGTGCTTTGTTTGCTTCTTTAGTTTGGTTAATGCAAATACACCTAAAAAGAAAAGAGCCCCCTGAATAGCAATGACTGCAGTACAACCCAATGGTAGTATGTAATAGGTGACAACGATGAATATTGCAGCTACTGCAAACAGCGTAAAGAGTATTTGTTTGTGGTTAAAACCCCTGTCAAGAAGCAAATGGTGCAAGTGTTTTCTATCGGGGAAGAAAGGGGAATGACCATGAAGAATGCGGATAGAAAAAACACGTAAAGTATCCAATAAAGGTACTGCCAATACACCAAAAGCCATTGCCGGTGGATTGAGTTTTGTATTGATCAGCAGTGTAGAAGAAGTTGCAGCAGTTTCTATGTAGTGAATGGCCAAAATGGCGTTGACAAGACCTAGCAACATGGAGCCGGTATCTCCCATAAAGATCTTGGCAGGAGAATAATTGTAAATGAGAAAAGCAAAAAGACTGGATGCTACTACAAAACCGAGCATACTAAAGAACATATCGCCATTGAGGTAGAAGAACAAACCGAAAACCGAGCAACTGAGTATTCCTAAAGAGCCTGCAAGTCCGTCAATTCCGTCTATCAGGTTAAAGGCATTCATAACAACAATAATTGTCATGAGTGTGAGCATATAACTAAAAGATTCAATGATGAAACTAACACCCAAAAAGCCGTACAAATTGGTTATTGCCAACCCCGCTTTGAAGATGAGGATAACGGATACGATGAGCTGACCAATAATTTTTTTCATCGGTCGGAGCTTGAGAATATCATCTTTAATGCCATAGAAAAAAACGACTAGGAAAGACGCGTAGAAATATTGAAGCTTACCAGCCATTGCAGGAATGCTAGGCGCCAAAAGCAGTGCCATCATAAAACCAATGAAAATACCAAGTCCTCCAAGAGAAGGGATAGGCTTTTTGTGCACCTTTCTTTCGTCGGGGATATCGAAAATCTTTATTTGATCGGCAAGTTGAATGATGATTGGAATCGCATAGAAACTTATTATAAAAGCGATGATTACACCAATAATTATATTTCCCATAAAGTTACTTTTTCTTTCTACAATGGCAGTAAACCGCTGAAAGTGGGGTTTAAAATGAAGTGTGAAAATAGAGGTTTTTACTAAATTAAGAGAAAGTAAATATTTTTTCAGTGACTTTTTAAAGGCAGCCATACTGAATAGTAGGCTGCCTTTTGGAAATAGTCTTCGAAAATTTCATTTCACACCCCACGCATGAAAGAGATATTTCTTAAGGATTGCAACAAAAATAGGTCTATTGAATTAATGAACAATAGACAAGAACGCGTATTTTGTTAAATTTAATGAACTTTTTATGTTCAAACACCTTAAATATCCAAAAACGGCTCATTCTATTGCATTTTTACATGCACATTTGCCACAAATGGTATTTGGTACATACAACTTCAAGATTTTATTATGACAGAGACAGCAGGAGAAAACCCGTTTGAAAATACTAGTTGTAAGATTGCCATTTTCGCCTCAGGTGCAGGCAGTAACGCAAAAAAGATAATAGAGCATTTTAGTAGACATCACAAAGCAAGTATTGCCCTCGTTGTCTGCAACAAGCCCGAAGCAGGCGTGATACACATTGCAACAGATGCTCGCATACCGGTGGTTATGATAGAAAGAGAGCATTTTTTCAGAGGAGATGCCTACGTGGACATATTTAAGGATTATGGTATTAATCTTATCGTGCTAGCAGGTTTTCTATGGAAAATACCCAAAGCATTGATAGGGGCTTATCCTGATAAAATTATCAATATTCATCCTGCATTATTGCCAAAATATGGAGGCAAAGGAATGTATGGTCACTTTGTACATGAAGCCGTTATTGCCGGTAAAGAAAAAGAAAGTGGCATAACCATCCATTTTGTGAATGAAAATTTTGATGAGGGCAAGCACCTCTTTCAAGCATCATGTCCGGTGCTGCCAACAGACACCCCCGACTCTTTAGCATCAAGAATTCACGAGCTGGAACACAAGCATTTTGCATCCGTTATTGAGTCGATTATCTAAAACATTCACCAGTTACAGGGCAAGCAACCTGAACTATGAATGAAAGAAGTTTCCTGTTTCAGGCACAGGAGAATAAATTCACTTGCAGGAAGTACAAACTACTTGCTTCTATTCTTTATTACAGAACCACCACAAGCTGCTTCAAGAGCAGGTTTGTACACAACCTTATCAACGATGTGCATTTATTACCAATATCAAATTAGTTGTTAACCATTGGCCAATTTGAAAGAATCAGGATTTGTAAAGATGTATTTTTGATAATTAACTAATAAGTTTTATCATGAAATTACGTACCCTCACAATTGGCTGTATCGGTTTGATAATGGCAGCAAGTTGCAAGAATCAACCAAAAGAAGAAGTAAAACCACAAGTGGCAGAAGTACCAAAGCAAATTCCTGGAACGCCCATTAAATTTGATAGCAGCAAACGCTACATCTACCTTACGTGGGATGATTCTCCCCAACCTCCAGGAACAATGGTTTGCAGGGATATATTTCATAAAGAGGGCGTAAAAGCAACCTTTTTCTCTGTGGGTATGCACGCTTTTGATCTTCGTCGCAAAAGACTGATAGATGAGATTCGTGGTAGTTATCCAGAATTTCTTGTAGCAAATCATAGCTATACTCATGGCTTCAAGGATAAATACAAGAGTTTTTATACTATGCCAGACAGTGCAGTAAATGATTTTTTGCACAACGAACAAGAGCTTAAGATACCTGTAAAAATAATCAGACTCCCCGGTTGTAATTCGTGGGTATTAGATGGCGAGATGAAGGGGCAGCCGTCTACAAAGAAAGTATATGAGAAATTGGATGCACTAGGTTACAGTGTAATTGGATGGGATGTTGAGTGGCGCTTTCTTCATGGCAATCTTCCGGTGCAAGGTGCTGAACAAATGGCAAAAGAAGTGACTGATAAGTTTGAAGATGCACTAACAGTAGCTCCAAATGCAGTTGTAATATTGGCACACGACCGCATGTTTGCTAAACCTCAATATGCAGATTCATTAACCAGGTTTATAGAAATATTAAAGAAAGATCCTAGGAATGTATTTGAGACAATAGATCACTACCCATTGGTAAAATATGCGGTGAAGGATACCCTCAACAAGAAGAGGTAGGACTACTTCTTAAACTTGCAAGAGGAGATAAAAGAGAAATGCAGCAAATGATTTTATTTGCTGCATTTCTCTTTCTGGCACTAATTAAAGTCTATTAGAAGGTCAGTTATTTACTCGTTTATTAGCCAGAACGGCATAGAACAAGAAACAGTATCTTGAGTGAAGAACTAGTTTCTGTTTAATAACAACCTTTGCTTCAACTTCTCACAGTCAGTTACAGTCAACGGCTTTTCTAAAAAGTCGATAGAATTTGGAAATTCAAAAGTTTTCTTTTTAGCCTCCTGATCAATAGTAGAGCTTACCACAGCAACATGAATATTATCTGTATTTGATAGCCCAGAAATGTTTTCTAAAAATTTGAATCCGTTCATGATGGGCATATCTAAGTCTAAAAGAACCAAAAAAATACCATCACTTTCTCTACTATTCTTTAAAAAATCCAAAGCAACTTTTCCATTGAAGAAAATAATTGGGTTTTGTGACAAATCAGAAATCTCCAATACTTCTTTGTGCAAGAAGTGAATCAGGTCGTTATCGTCGACTATCAAAACTTTCAAATCGGTCATTTTAAAGAATTCAACTACTTATCATTTACTAAAAAATGCAAACCTAACAGCACAAATACTATTGAAATATGTTATAAATGTCAATCTGTGATATAAAATCGTCATCATTGATTTTAAGCTAGTTCTTTATTATAGATTTGCTAATAATGAACAAATTATTTCATTTTTAGAAGATTGATTTACCTTATTCAGAAGCTCAGCCAAATGATAAATAGCTAAGTAAACAGGCTAGGTTGGTGCAAAATTGAGTGAGACAATAAACGATTAACAGAAGTGACAGTCCTTGTGGTTGATAAACTATAAAAGGTATTTTGAGAAAATATTCATGGCATAAATAAAATTGACAATTGCCCCTAACTTTACAAAAGTTTTGCTGTATGAATCTAATTATCAATTTAATTGATGATTTAAAAAAATGAAAAAATGAAAAACTTGAATCGTGTACTAATTATTGAAGACTCAAAGTCTTTCTCTACTGTTATAGTGCGCTTGCTTAAAGAAGAATTTGAAACCAAAGTACTTCACGAACTAGAAAATGGTTTGGAAGAATGTAAGGATTTTATGCCCGACATTATCTTGTTGGATATAATGTTTCCAGGGGATACAGATGGGTTAAGCTTTCTTAGAATGCTCAAGAACAAGCTAGAACTATCTCATATACCTATCATTCTTATCTCTGCACTCACAAATGAAAGCACCATCAGAAATGGTTTGGAATTAGGCGCAAATGATTACCTGGTAAAACCATTTGATTTGGTGCAACTGGTTCTTAAAGTGAAAAACCTGCTAGAACTGACTGGCAAAACAAAGCGTAAAACGCTTTTGGATACAGTGGTACAGTTTGAAAATAATTTCAAAACCAAATCGATACCTACTATTGAGAGGATAGATATGTTGCTGGAACAAATGATAAATGGCGAAACGAAAATATCAATTGAACTATTGGCAAAAGAAATTCCAACCAGTCAAAGTACATTAACAAGACTGATTAAGGCCAAATACGGATTGACTACCAACAATTATATTATGAAGAGGAAGATGGAAAAAGCAACAATCCTCCTCAATAGCGAAAGAGGACTTCCAATAAAAGAAATCGCCAACATATTAGATTTCGAATCCGTTGCATACTTTACAAAATGCTACAAAAGATATACTGGGTCACTACCCAAAACTATTAAAAATAGTTAACAGATATCTATAATGAATAAAAGCCATCAG
>CANGFK010000072.1 GCA_947452925.1 Chitinophagaceae bacterium
ATTATGGAAGAATTATTATCGAAAAAAAACTACTATTGTAAACCAATTGCAGGATTAAAAACAACTGTAAACTTATTACAGGATTATCTAACAAATATGTAAACTTTTTTTAGGACGAGACAGTAAGAAGAAACCACCCCGGCCTATCGGCCACCCCTCCAAAAGAGGGGAATTGGCTGCTCGAATTCTGCGTGAGGGGGTGAAGTGGAAATCCTTTTTTGCTGTCCTGGGCAAAAAGATTGAAACGAAAGACCCGACCCCGTTCTTGCGGGGACACGCCCAAGGAAAAATATGAAGTATGAAATATGATAATAAAAGAAAGCCCTTGAAGAAGAATCTTCAAGGGCTTTCTACTATCTAATATCTACTAACTAATATCTAATTACGCTGTCACAGCTTCTTCTTTGTACGCTTTTGCATAAGTCACAAAATCCTTTGCTTGTTGCAAATAAGATACTGCGAACTCGGCACTAGGCTCATTCTTGTTTATCTGTAAAACAAGTTCTTTAAAACTGTCTGTTCCGCTGTACAATCCCTTTTCGGTAAAATGTGCATCAAAGTCTTTCAAGATACCTGTTTGGGTATTGCACTGAACCTGATGGTTTAGCAATAAAGCCTTTGCCGAATTAATAAAGCCTGCATAAGCATAGTAAATGCTATCTGCATAAGCACCATTGTCAATGCTTGAAATAGCCAGGTCAATCTTTTCTTCTGCTTCAAATATCAAAGTAGAAACCAAATCAATCATTACACCAGCACATTCACCAACACCAATGGCAGTAGCAAAAGTTTCTACATGACCCCAGTCAATATATTCTTCCGCTTCTAGCGTTGCAGTATTTGTAAGGGGTTTCAACAACTCGTAATAATACCTGTCACCCACTCTGAAAGTATATTGCAACAAAGTTTCATCAGCTTGTTTGTTGGTGTTGAAGTCATTAATTACATAACGAACCACTTCTGGGGCACGCTTGCTAGGCACTTTCAATACCTTGTCTGCAATACGACCTTCGCCACCGCCAAGGTTTCCACCACCAATCAACACCTGAACCGCAGGAACAACCTTATCTTTTACTTTCAATGAGCTACCATGAAAACCAATGGTACCAATGCCATGCTGACCACAAGAATTCATACATCCACTGATGCGGATGGCAATATCTTTATTCAGCAACAACTCGGGATATTCATCTTCGATGAGAGAAGACAATACCAAAGCCAGGCTTGTACTGTTAGAAATACCAAGGTTACAAGTGTCAGTTCCAGGGCAAGAAACGATGTCCGCAGCACTACCATAACCAGGCGTAGCAAGCCCTTCGGCTTCCAACACACTGTACACATATTCCAGATGCTCTGGCTTGATGTAACGGAACTGCAGGTTTTGTGAGATAGTAACACGCACATCATCCGCAATAACAGGTTGTAACTTTTCTATTAATCTACGGCTAATATCAGAACTGATGTTTCCGTTTGGAACACGCACAAAAGCAAGATAATACCCCTTTTGTTTTTGCTCTTTCACGTTGGTTTTCTTCCAAAGTTCAAAGGCCAAAGGGTTCTTTATTTTGATATCCCCTGCAGGTAATATGCCAGTAGGTAATGCACTTTCGGCATGACGGCTAGTATCAATTTTATATGTTTTAACTGTAACAGCTTTTTGCTCAGCAGCTACCAGTTCATTGAAAGCATCAATACCGACTTGATTAATCAAGAATTTGATACGTGCTTTATGACGACTATTACGCTCACCATTTCTGTCAAATACACGGATTACAGCCTCTATGTATGGGATTAATAAATCTTCTTCTAAAAATTCGTGTGTGGTATGGGCAAGGAAAGGTTGTGCACCCAAACCGCCACCAACAACTACCTTAAAGCCACGAACTTCCTTACCATCAATCACTTTGATGCGAGGGATAGCACCAAGGTCATGCATAAAAACAAGGGCTGTATCTTTTTCGCTGCTAGATACCGCTATTTTAATCTTGCGTCCTAGTTCTTGACCAAAAGGTTTACGCAAAAAATATTCGAAGATGGCATGAGCATAAGGCGTGATGTCAAAGGGTTCCTCAGGGTCAACACCAGCAATGTCAGATCCTGTTACGTTTCTAACGGTGTTACCGCAAGCCTCACGCATGGTAATACTTTCTTCTTCAAGAAGGCTCCATAATTCTGGCGTACGATCAAGACTTACATAGTGGATTTGAACGTCTTGCCTGGTGGTAAGGTGCAAATTTCCTGTAGAGAACTCATCAGAAACATCGCAGATACGTTTCCATTGAGCTAAAGACATTTTACCATAAGGCAACTTAATTCTCACCATCTGAACCCCTTGCTGACGTTGGCCATAAACGCCACGTGCCAAACGAAGGCTACGGAACTTTTCATCAGGAATCTTACCTTCACGGAAAGCCCTGATCTTCTGTTCTAATTCAATAATATCCCTTTCTACTAATGGATTTTCTAACTCGGTGCGAAAACTTTGCATCTATTGTTATGTTGGTTAAATGAAACTAAATTAATACCCTATTGACTATGTGGGGAATGCGAAAATAATAGAATGGCCTTTTATCTACAAACTTTATTTTGTAATGAGATACATTTTTATTCAAATCGAAATAAAAGTGCTTTAAAATAGAAGGATGTAATAGTGCTCGAGGACTGAATTTATTTACCAAGCAATTGATGAGCATTAAAAGGTGTACTTGAAGGTCATGTAATCAATTCCCTGAAGTGTATTTCCGTTGAAATCAAAGAAAGTATTGTTATCCCAGCTAGAGCCGGTGCCCCATTTATCTCGCATAGAAGTACTGATCCAATCTGGTGCCCAATACATAATGCCACTTCCCCCACCCGTGATAACTTGCTGGGTAAGGTCTTTCATATACTGATATTGTCCTAGTGGTGAAATGGAATAACCAGCAAATGCTGCGTTCCCTATGTTGGCATACCCATCAGCATTCTGCAAAGTCCAGGGAAAGGATGCTTCTGCAAGCATAACCTTCTTGTTGTATTTTGTTTTAAATGAACTGATATAGCCACTTACCTGACTCATGGTTGTGAGGGTTGTATAGTCTGCATAATGTGAGATGCCTAATATATCAAAGTCTGTAACGCCTGCTTTAATAACCCCGTTGGCATACCAGTCCGCATTTTGAATCTGTGCAACATGCAGTATTATCAACGGCTTTATTGAAGAAGTTGCGGAGAAATCTCGTACGGCTTTGATGCCACTCTGCAGTAATTTACTGAAAGAAGAGAAATCGTTATTAACTACTTTGCCAATTGGCCAGAGCATGCCTTGATTGGTTTCATTGCCAATCTGAATCATTTCGGGTGTAAGGTTTTTGCTTTTAAGGTAATTCAGCACACACAAAGTGTATTGATAAACTGAATCCTGCAAGGTTGCAAGGGACAATCCCGCCCAAGCAGCGGGGATGTTCTGATTGCTTGGATCGGCCCAAATATCAGAGTAATGAAGGTCCAGACAAACTGCCATTCCGGCCGTTTTGGCTCGTTGTATTGTCTTAGCTACATCGTTCAAATCGCTGTATACCCTTCCGTTGTTGTAGGTTGCCATCCATTGGGGGTTGTTCCATAGTCGTACCCGCACTGTATTCGTTCCATGGTTTTTGAAAATTACAAATGGATCTTTCGCTGCACCAGAGTCTTTGTAGATGCCACCATAATCCTCAACCTGATTGGAGAAAGATAGGTCGGCACCCATCACAAATTTATCCCAGTTATAAAATACTTTGGAGGAAACTGCAGGAAGCGTATCATTATTTGGAGGGGTTGCAGATACGTTCTTTTTACAAGAAGCTACCAACACGATTAAGGCTGTATAACGAAGTAAACTGAATCTTCTTTTCATGGCAATTTCATTCTTGCTTCAAGCTGAAGCCAGACAAAGTTATATTCTTTTGTTAGAAATGAGGTGTGATACAACCAAGATTAGGTTTGATACGGACAAGATCATATCTGATACGAGTAAGATTATATCCGATACAAGCACGATCACGTCTGATACAAGCGAGATTAGGTGCGATACAACAAAGATTACATGTGAGACATTAAAAATATTATTGAAGAAAGTGAAGTTTATGTTTTGAATCCGGTGTAATAACCCTCATCCCATAAAATTTTCTTCAGAATAATATGTATCAATATATTTGTTAGGCTAAGAAGCTGTGCAACAAACCCAATTGGGAGCAGAGCAGCGTAAGACAAAGGGCGGATATTTTGGCAGATTAGGTGAAAAGGAATTTTATTACTTTAAGACTATTGGAAGAAATGACGACACTTGAACTTCAACAGAAAATTGACAGATTTGATGAATTAGTCAAAGGTTTTGGCCCAGAAAGCATTAATGGCAAAACCCTCTGGCAGATGAAATCTGAAATCAGTGAATACTTCAGGGGAACCATCTTTACTGATGCCGAAGAAAAGAAAACTGCTTGGGACAAATTTGAATCATTGACCCTATCCCTCAAAGAAAAGCAAGATAACGTAACTAAGATTAATGAGCAATTTTCCGAAGGAGCTGAACATTTGATTGAGCAGCTTGAGGGCATGATTGGAGAAGGATTCTATGTAAATAATCCCGAAAAAGAAGCCATTTCAGCCCTAAAAGAATTAACTGATAAAATATTTGACTACTTCAAACAACCACGTTGGTCATCCAAAGAGAGAAGAACAAAGGCTTGGGACACCTTTAGTGGACTGAGAGAAAAGCTCAGAAAAGAAGAAGATACATTTTATTCGGCTTTGAGAGAACGCAAAGCCGCACAAACAGAACGATCACATCAGCTCTCATCAATTATTATAGAAACAGTCGAGGCTTGTCACCCCGATATTGCAGCAGGTATTTTGTTCCAATTATTACAACAACTGACTGCGCACCTGTTAAGCATTGGGTTTACTGAAGAATCGGTAGAATGGATTCTCCTCAACAAAGAAGCAGAACCAAGGACTCCACTAAAACTGAAGTCAGAAGGACTAAGAGAAGTAAGAAAGTTTTTGAATGAATACAGGGATGAAATAACGCGTGATGACAGACAAAGGATATATTCCAAGCTAGAGGAGACTAGTGCAGAACTGAACAAAGCATGGGAAATATACCGAGAAGCGCAACAAAGAAAGCAGGCTGAATGGGAAGAGCGAAAGAAACTGGGAGAGCAAAAACGTGCTGATTGGTTGAAAAAGCAAACTGATTTTTTGAAGGTGCTGGAAGAGAAACTAGAAAAACGAACTGCCGACAAAGCAAACCTTGAACGAATACTTACCGGCAAAAAAGATTTCCTCACCAGACAGCAAGGCAGACTAGAGAATCAGACCGGGTTTTTGCAGAAGATAAAAGAAGATCTGAGAGACATGCAAGAGAAGATAAACACGGCATGGACAGACAGTTTTAAGGAGAAAATGACCGAGAAGATTACCTTCAAAGAGACAAAAATTTTGGAAGTGAATGCGGACATTGAAGAAGTGAAAGTAAAAATTGCTGAGGTAGAGAAAGATGTTGTTGACATTACCGAGAAACTGGCGAGCATTGAAAAAAGTGCAGAAGAGCTTACGCTAAAGATAGAAGAAGTAAAGAAAAACTTAGGCGATTCACCTGCAGAACAGGGCAAACTCATCTAAAATTAATTTCTTGATAGACTGTTATTGGACTCAAGAAATGCCACTTTTCAAGTCTTTTTGCCTCAAAGCCGGCGGGCTTCGTACTTACATCGCCACTACGTTCTACCTTTTGAGAAAAATATTCCTTCGGATTTTTCTCAATTTTAGCTGCGCTAAAACCAGATAGCCCTAAGGTGGCTTATGTAAGTACTGGTGGAAACGCGAGTATTAATTTTTTCAATTTTCTTTAATTTAGATGCGTTTGCCCTGACCTGTAGAACAGTAAAGTTTAGCGTGTTTCAACTCAGCTATTATCTTTACCGGATGCAATTGTTGTTCAGAAATATCCCTCCAATAATAGAATGGCTTATTCAGGCTGACAAAAAACTATTCCTACTCATTAATAATACCCTCACGACGCCTTTACTGGATCACATTTATCCTTGGTGGCGGGAATCCAACACTTGGGTGCCTTTGTATGTGTTCTTCCTGGCATTCATGTTCTTAAATTTTGGCAAAAAGGCTTGGCCTTGGGTAGCATTTGTATTGTTTAATATTCTGTTAGCAGACCAGATTAGCAGTACCTTTTTTAAGAATTACTTCATGCGACTTCGCCCTTGTGCCGACCCGGAAATGCAGTTTCAGGTAAGACTTCTATTGGACTATTGTTCGGGAGGATATAGCTTCACTTCATCTCATGCAACCAATCATTTTGGGTTTGCCATGTTTGTCACACAGACACTGAAACCCTATGTGACCAAGTATCGCTGGATCTTGTTTTTGTGGGCAGGAAGTATTGCTTACGGACAAGTGTATGTAGGCGTTCATTATCCAATGGATGTTGTTGTGGGTGCTTTGTTGGGTTGTGGCATTGGTTATATGGTTGCTTCTTTTTACAACAGACGAGTGGCAACACATTATCCGTTGGCGCTAAGTGAGTGATGAGTGATGAATTATGAGTGATGAGTTTTAAACCACTTTACAAAAACAAAAGAGCCTGATACAGTAGTAGTATCAGGCTCTTTTGTTTGCATTATAAGTAATGTCTTAATACTCATCACTCATATTTCATCACTCATTACTACTAAACAAAGCTTATTAGTTCAACATCAAATACCAAGGTACTGTTTGGTCCGATTTGAGCACTCACTTGTCTGTCTCCATAAGCTAAAGATGGGTGTAGGAAGAATCTGAATTTACTACCCTCTGGCATCAATTGTAGTCCTTCCGTCCAACCAGATATAACTCTGTTTAAAGGAAAAGATGCAGGCTGCCCCCTCATAACGCTGCTATCAAAGACGGTTCCATCAATTAATGTCCCGTGATAGTGACAAGTTACAGTGTTTGTTGCGCTTGGTTTTCTTCCTGTTCCAAGTGTAAGCACTTCATACTGCAAGCCACTTTCCAATTCAGTTACACCAGCCTTTGTTTTGTTTGAAGCCAAAAACTCCTCTCCTTCTTTCAGGTTGGCTGCACTCTTTCCATTTCTTAATTCTGCTAACTTATCAGCTATTCCCATATTATAAATTTTGTGCGAAAGTAAGGGTCTAGTAATTAAGTGCTTATTCCAATTAATAATAAATTTCATATTATCAGTTCATCAATCAAACAACAAGCACTTTGAAAAACTACTAGGACAACTCGTTTCTTTCCTCGTCACCCTGATGCTCAAAACAAAGAAGTCTTTAGACGTTGTAAAAGATGCAAATAAATTAATGAAAATACTTTGTCAAGTAAATACCAACTCCTACATTTACCACTCACCAATTAAAAAGCAAAAATGAGCAATCCTATCTTTAGTTTCTGGTGGTTATTCTTAATCGTAATAGCAGTTGTAAGCTATAAATTAATTCTTAGATTTTTATTCGGGATGGTCATTGTTCCCGAAGACAGAATTGGTCTAGTTACCAAGAAGTTTGTCCTCTTCGGTGCTGATAAGTCCTTGCCCGATGGTCGCATCATTGCCACAAAAGGGGAAGCCGGTTTCCAAGCAAAAGCATTGGCACCGGGAATGTATTTCGGCAAATGGTTTTGGCAATACGGAGTAACGATGGAGAAGTTTACTATCATCCCCGAAGGTCAAATAGGTTTGATAATGGCGAGGGACGGGGCAGAGATACCTACAGGAAACATCTTGGCGCACCAAGTAGATTGTGATAACTTTCAGGATGCAGAAGCCTTTTTGAATAACGGCGGACAAAAAGGTAGGCAAGCAGCATTTATTACCACAGGTTCTTATCGTATCAACACGCAACTTTTTCAAGTTTCAGTGACTGATATGGTACGCATTCAAGAAAGTAAAGTAGGCATCATCACTACACTCGATGGTATGCCAATTTCGGAAGGGCAGATTGCTGGAACTTTGGTAGAAGGCCACAATAATTTTCAGGATTTCAATGCATTCATCAAAAAAGGTGGTAACAGGGGGTTACAACCACAGGTAATATTAGCAGGTTCTTACAACCTGAATCCTTGGGCAGTTGTAGTAGAAGAAACGCCTATGACTGATATTCCAATTGGTTTTGTGGGGGTGGTCATTTCTTACATTGGGCAAGATGGAGAAGATATGAGTGGTGCAGATTTTAAACATGGAAACATCGTTCACAAAGGCTTTAAGGGTGTTTGGGTTGAGCCATTAGGTCCAGGAAAGTATCCAATTAATATCTACACAACTAAAGTAGAACTAGTGCCTACCACCAATTTAGTGCTTAACTGGGCAAGTGGCAGAAGCGAGGCGCACAACCTAGATAAGAACCTTTCTACCATTACAGTACGTTCCAAAGATGGTTTCCCTTTCAATCTGGATGTATCACAAATCATACATGTTCCTAATACAGAGGCACCGAAAGTAATAGCCCGTTTTGGGAATATGGTAAACCTGGTATCTCAAGTATTAGAACCAACTATTGGCAACTACTTCCGCAACTCTGCACAGGACAGTGATGTAATTGCCTTCTTAAGTACTAGAAAAGAAAGGCAAGAGTCGGCTAAACTGGAAATAAAAAAGGTATTGGATGAATACAATGTTACTGCTGTTGACACATTGATTGGGGACATTGTTCCACCTGAATCACTAATGAAAACATTGACAGATAGAAAGATTGCCGAGGAACAAAAGGTTACTTACGAAACCCAAAAGAGTGCTCAAGAGACCAGGCAAGGGATGGAGAAGGAAACCGCTATTGCAGATATGCAAAAGGACATTGTAAAAGCACAACAAAGTGTGGAAATAGCAGAAAGAACAGCAAGTGCTACCGTAAAGAAATCGGAAGGGGATGCAGCCGGTGTTAAACTAGCAGTAGGGGCAGAAGCAGAAGCAACTAAGATGCGTGCTTTCGCAGAAGCAGAAGCAACAAAAGCTAGGGCTATTGCAGAATCTGAGTCAATAAAACTTAGAGCTTCTGCACAAGCAGAACAAATTGCTCTGACAGGTAGCGCAGAGGCAGGAAAGATTTTAGCTATTGGTAAATCTACCGCTGAAGCTTATCAGTTAGCAGTGAAAGCTCTGGGTGGAGAAAACTTTACCCGCTATAAGATTACAGAAGAGTTGTCTAAAGGAAATATCAAGTTGATACCAGACATCTTGATTAGTGGTGGCAACGGAAATGGTTCGGCAGTAGATGGGCTATTGGGATTGAAGTTGATGGAGATGATGGATCCTAAAAAGAAAGAAATAGAAGACAAAGTAGAAAAAGAGACTAAGGAATAACTCCATTTAGCTAAATAAAAAACGAGCAGTTGATACACTAGTTATTAACTGCTCGTTTTGTTTGCAGTATTTACATCACCAACTTCTTTACCCTTCTTTGCAGTTCAGGCAGTACTTCGCCAGTGAACCAGATATTACGTGCTTGCCAGATATTGTTTCGTGGCGATGGATGAGGCAAAGGAAAGTATTTAGGCAAATAGGTATGAAACTGTTGCACTGTAGCTGTTAGCGTCTCTTGTGCAGTATCTCCCAAATAATAGTTTTGTGCATGCTGTCCAACCAATAAAATCAATTTAGTACTCTTCATCAGCGACAATATTTGCGGATGCCACAGTGGCGCACATTCAGGACGTGGAGGCAGGTCGCCGGTTTTACCAGTACCGGGATAACAGAACCCCATTGGCATGAGTGTTACTTTTTCCACATCATAAAATGTTTCTCTGTCTATATCCAGCCAGGCGCGGAGATTATCCCCACTCTTGTCATTCCAAGGAATACCTGTTTTGTGTACGACTCTTCCTGGGGCTTGCCCAACAATTACCAGTCTGCTATTCGGACTTGCAGCCATAACTGGGTTACAACCAAACTCTAGCTGCTCCTCGCACACCTTACAATTCTTAATTTGTTCTAATAGTTCTATCATCAATGTCTACTCCTCTTTTTATTTTTTCAGGTCTGTCTCAGCAAGAAGCGGTCAAAAGTAGCGGTATTATATACTTTTCACAGATAGATATTACTCAATTAGAACAGGAATATTCTTTTTTAAGTTCCAACCCCTACTTTTGTCGGCTCAAATAATAATTTAATTATGGCAAACACAGCAGACATCAGCCGTGGATTGATATTGCAACTAGACGGCAGCTTGTACAGCGTGATAGAATTTGGAGAAAACAAAACTGCACGTTCAGCAGCTAAAGTTTGGGCTAAACTAAAGGGGGTAGACAACAAACGTAGTATTGAAAAAACCTGGAACAGTGGTGAAACCATCTACCCTATCCGTGTAGAAAAAAGAACACACCAATATCTTTACAAAGATGAGACTGGATACAATTTGATGAATAGCGAGACTTATGAGCAAATTGTTTTGGCGGATGAAATGATTGATGCACCTCAGTTTTTGAAAGATGGTAGTGAAGTGTTTGTATTTGTAAATACTGATACTGAATTGCCTATTGGTGCAGAATTACCTGAAAAAATTGTTGTAAGAATAACATATGTAGAACCTGGTTTGCGCGGCGATACTGCTACACGTGCATTGAAACCGGCTACTGTAGAAACAGGTGCTACCGTAAACGTGCCATTGTTTGTAGAAGATGGCGAATTGATAAGAGTGAACACAAAAACAGGAGAATATATTGAAAGAGTGAAGGAATAGTTTTTAACTTTCTCAACAATGTCAATTATTAATTATCAATTATCAATTACTTTGTCTTTCCTTTGGAAAATATATTAAAAAGGAATCATCATTTTCTAACTGTTAACTTACCGTATAAAATAAATTCTTATGGATTTAAAACAGATTCACGAACTAATAAAGCTTATCAATAAAAGTAATATTGGCGAAAT
>CANGFK010000073.1 GCA_947452925.1 Chitinophagaceae bacterium
AACGGTTTCAACGGTGTGATGCCCGCAGGTTCAGCCTCTGTATCCCAAGGCCTCAAGGTATCTAAACCCAGTTTTTGTTTCTTCTTAGCATAAATTTTATCAATCAAAGGAAGCACGTGTAACTTAACCGCTTCGTGAAACTGATAGCAGTCTTCTTTGGTGTAATCGAACCTACCTAACTCCACAAACTTATAATCGCGATAGTTAGCAAAGCCCGCATTCAATGCCATCTGATGACGCTTTGCAATCAGCGCACTATACAAATCGTGCATCGCTTGTTTATCCTGCAAGCGACGGTCTTGAATCTTTCTGTAAACTTCCTCACGCAAACTTCTGTCTTCACTTTCCAAGAACTTAGCCGCTTGTTGAAGTGTATATTCCTGCCCGTTCACTTCCACCGTCATCTTACCCGCAATAGCGCCATATTGTTGTTGCATCACGCTTAGTTCGGCTTGCAACGGAATGTTTTCTTCCCTAAACAAATCAATACTTTTCTTCACACTACGCAGATAAGTAAAGAACTTATCCTGATCCAATTCTTTTGTAAATGGAGAAGCAATCAGCTTCTTGTTCAGCGCATCAGCATACGGTTGCAGCTTCGGCTGAATCTCCATACAAAAGAAAGTAAAAGATTCTTCGAGGGCTTTGTCGGTGGTGTCGCACGTCATCTTTATCTGTCTCCAGCAAGCATCTTCACTAATCACGGCTTCCATTTCGCTAGAATCCTTCAACCATTGCTCCAGATCTTCGCTGTTATTAATTTCTCTTTCCAACAAAGCCTTAAAAAAAGGCTCCAGGCTTTCCCAGGTGGTAACGATGAAATCTTGCGGAACAAAACGCCTTTGTATCTTTTTTATGTCTGCACTCAAACTCATAGTATCTGTATTTAGAATGCGGCTAAATTAACGGAAAAAGGGTTAGGCAGGGATAGGTTTTGGGTAATAGGCAGTAAGAATAACATTGTAGTAACGGATTGTAACGGTTAATAGGGGAGAATAACGGAGGGTATGAAAAATGAAATCTAGCACTAAGCTATTTTGTTTAAAGGGATAGATAGCTATGTTTCCGCCTATGTTATTTCTGAAGGTATCATCCGCAACGTTATTTGTGCCTATGTTATTTTCAACGTAGGCATAAACAAGCTTACTTACGCCTATGTTATTTCTGAAGGTACCATCAACAGCGTTATTTACGCCTATGTTATTTTCAACGTAGGCATAAACAAGCTTACTTACGCCTATGTTATTCCTGAAGGTACCATCAACAGCGTTATTTGCCCTACCTTTTTTCCTATGGTAGGCATAAAGTCCCCACTTTCTGCCTACCATAGGCTATTTAATAGGACAAAAACCTTCACTTATGCCTATCTTATTTTTTCTATAGGCACAGAACAAGTTTTTTATGCCTATGATATTTTTTTTAATGCCATCGAAAAGTTGTTCTATGCCTATGTAATTTTTTTCATAGGCATAGAACGAGTTTTTTATGCCTAACAAAATTTCCAGAATGGTAATTTGGGGTTGATGATAGGCAGAAGCAAAGGTTATGGGAATGGAAAGGAAGGATTTGTAAGTTATCTTTAATTATAGATGAAAATGATTGGTGTACGTTTGGGATGTGGGATTATCTTTGGTTTTTATTAGATGAATAAAATAACTTCGCTTAAAATGATTAAAACTCTAGCCTTTTGTCTTTTAATTTTTTTTGGGTTAATTATTTCTTTTAACTCCAATGCGCAGATTAAAATTAGTGAAGCTAATATTCAATTTATATTGCCAGATGCTTTTCAAAAAATACTTCCAAAGAAAGATTTAGGTAATGGCAGATGTGCTTATACCTATAAACGAAATTCAATAATCAATAAAGATGGAGTAAACGTTATTCCAAACATTGGCATTATCACAGAGACGGTGCCAAAAGATATTGATTTGATTGAATACACTGCCAAGAAGAGAATTGATGTGCCTTTTCAAGTATTAGATGTTTTTGCCAATGATGCAAAAGGATCGAATCTTACTTGCGAAAACTCGATAGGTTACAAAGGATATTACAACGGTCGTACAACTAAGCATATTATCTATGTTATTCACCTGATAAATAATAACTGTGGAGTTCAAATAATAATGGATGCAACTGAAGATGTTATTATTGATTGTGAGGGTGAATTTATTGAAGTTATGAAGTCTTTGAAGAAGTATTAATAACTAAGTAATCTCCCTACTTCTTTTGTTCGTATTTCCGTTGCCATTGTGCTTTTTGATCCACAATAATAAAAACACATTAATAAACATTTTTCCTAAATTTGAATACAATTTATTTTATGAATGGTAGGATAATAAATATAGACCCCGAAATATTAGGAGGCACCCCCGTTTTCTACGGAACGAGAGTGCCTATCAAAAACCTTTTTGATTACTTGGAAAGTGGCGATTCGATTGAAATATTTCTAGATGACTTTGACGGAGTAACCAAAAGCCAAGTAATAAAAGTATTGGAGATGTCTCAAAAACTAATTGAAACCTCCTCAAACATTCTCCATGAAAATTTTGCTTGATGAATGTGTCACCAAACGTTTGAAGAAACACTTGTCTTCCTTTGAAGTGTTTACAGTAAGAGAACTGGGATTGGGCGGAATGAAAAATGGCAACCTGATGAACTATTGCGCCGAAAATGGGTTTGACATACTTCTGACAATTGATAAAAACCTAATGTTCCAACAAAACCTAGAGAAGTATCCTGTTTCTATTGTTGTTTTAAATTGTGTCACTAGTAAAATAGAGGAACTGGTAACATTTCTTCCAAACTTCTTTTCCCAAATTAATCAATTGAATAAGCATACAGCTTATCTCATTGATAAAACCAATAACTGATTACTGCTCACTGTTAACTCTTCTTTGTAAACCGTTTACTCCCAAAAACGTTGTTTATTTGCAGCTATTGTACTTTTTATCATCTGTCTTAGCTAAAGACACATCAAAATATTATGCAGCTTTATTGTAATTCTCTTACCGAATACAACCGTTTGATTACGAAGGAAGTCAAGATTGGCGAACTGTTGCTCGGCAATGGTCACCCGATTCGTGTGCAGACGATGACCACTACCGACACGATGGATACACTGGCAACTGTGGAGCAAACCATCCGTTGCATTGAGGCAGGCTCGGAATTGGTGCGCATTACTGCGCCTAGTAAAAAGGAGGCGGAGAACTTACTGAACATTAAGAACGAATTACACAAACGAGGCTACAACGTTCCGCTTATTGCCGATATTCACTTTACACCTAACGCTGCTGAAATTGCCGCTAGAATTGTAGAGAAAGTGCGGGTGAATCCGGGCAACTATGTTGATAAAAAGAAGTTTGAACAGATTGATTATACCGATGCGGAATACGCCGAGGAAATTGATAGGATACGGGAACGATTTACGCCTTTGGTGAAGATTTGTAGGGAATACGGTACCGCCATGCGGATTGGTACTAATCACGGAAGCTTGAGCGATCGTATTATGAGCCGCTATGGCGATACACCGATGGGCATGGTGGAAAGCGCGATGGAGTTTTTACGGATTGCTCGTGGGGAAAGCTATCATAATATTATCCTGAGTATGAAGGCGAGTAATACGCAGGTGATGGTGCAGGCCTATCGGTTACTGATTCAACAGATGGATGCTGAGTTCGGAGAATGTTATCCTTTGCATTTGGGCGTTACCGAAGCAGGTGATGGCGAAGATGGACGGGTGAAAAGTGCCGTAGGCATTGGTACTTTATTGGAAGATGGCATTGGCGATACGATACGGGTGAGCCTTACGGAAGACCCCGAATTGGAGATACCGGTGTGCCGTGACCTTGTTAAGCGTTATGCTTCTAGGTTAACCGTTGACCGTCAACCGTTAACCGATGGAGGTTCTACGGTAAACGGTAATCGGTCAGCGGTAAACCCGATAGATAAAGTTCCTTACAATCCATTCAGTTATTCGAGGAGAAAGACTTTTTCAGTGGGCAATATTGGGGGGCATCAGGTACCGGTGGTTGTTGCTGACCTTAGTAAATTGGATATTATTACCCCCGAAAGCTTGCAAAGCGTAGGCTATACCTATAATGAAATAAGCGATAAATGGAACATCAGCGATGGTGCGGCGGATTATATTTTTACGGCTGATAAGACAGTGGACTTTGCTTTGCCGGGTACATTAAAAGTAATTAGTCATTACGCTACTTGGCAACAAGCTCAAGACAAGAGTAAATTCTTGCCCATACTTGATGGCAATAAATATTTGGATGTAAGTAATGAGAAATCACTGGAGGCTAACTTTTTGATGATAGATTGTTATTCAGGAATTACTACGCAGCCTTTGTTAGAGCGTTTGTTGGAGCAGATAAAGACCGATAAGACGGTGGTGCTATGTTTGTCTTCTACTAATAAAAACGCCATGCAGAGTGTTCGCAGTATGGTGATGGAGTTGAAGAATAATGGTATTGAAAACCCTATTATCCTAGTAGTTGATAGTAGTTGGCAAACTGCCGATGAACACTTGATACATTATGCCACCGAAGCTGGAGCCTTATTATTAGATGGTTTTGGGGATGGGATTTGTTTGGGAATGACAGAAGCAAGTTACAAGTTACAGGTTTCTGGTTTACAGAACACCGAGGGAAGGACTTATACCAGCAATAGTTCGCCAGAGCAGTTTATTAATTCTACTGCCTTTACCATCCTACAGGCTACGAGGGTGCGTATCTCTAAAACAGAATATATCAGTTGCCCTAGTTGTGGAAGAACCTTGTTCGATTTGCAAGAAACAACTGCTAAAATACGCAGTGTAACTAATCATTTGAAGGGAGTTAAGATTGCCATTATGGGTTGTATTGTGAATGGCCCTGGCGAAATGGCTGATGCCGACTTTGGTTATGTAGGTAGCGGCGTGGGTAAAATTACCCTCTACAAAGGCAAAGAAGTGGTGAAGAAAAACATTGATAGTGCCATTGCGGTTGATGAGTTGATTAATTTATTGAAAGAAAACGAGGCTTGGGTGGAAGTATAGATAAGAGGCCACAAAGACTCAAAGACAGAAAGAAGCACTAAGTATGTCTTTTAAAGTCTTTCTTATTTTTTCTTCTTTTTGGTGCAACTTAGAGCCTTAGTGTCTTTGTGGCAAAAAATAAATAGTATGGAAACAGATTTTTTGGTGATTGGTAGTGGGGTTGCAGGATTGACGTATGCCCTTAAGATGGCGAAACACTTTCCTGAAAAGCAGGTGGTGGTGATTACCAAAACAAGTGCCGACGAAACAAATACCAAGTATGCCCAAGGAGGTATTGCTGGCGTTTGGGATGATGAGAAAGATAGCTACGATAAACATATTGAAGATACCCTGATTGCTGGGGATGGACTTTGCAATGAAAAGATTGTGGAAATAGTAGTTAAAGAAGGCCCTGAGCGCATTAAAGAAATCATTGAATACGGGGCGCGGTTTGACAAAGAAGAGTCTGGAGAATATTCCCTTGGCAAAGAAGGGGGGCATAGCGAGAACAGAATTTTGCATCACAAAGATGTGACCGGATTAGAGATAGAAAGAGCACTATTGAGCGAACTAGATAAGTTGCCCAACATCAATCTCATCAAACATTGTTTTGTAATAGATATAATTACGCAACACCATTTGGGGTATCTCGTTACCAAATCTACTACTGATATTACTTGTTACGGGGTTTATGTCTTGAATGTAAACTCTAATCAGGTAGAGAAGATTACATCTAAGATTACTTTGTTAGCAACAGGTGGTAATGGTCAGGTTTATCGTACCACTACTAATCCTAAGATTGCTACGGGTGATGGTGTGGCGATGGTGTACAGGGCAAAGGGCAGGATAGAGAATATGGAGTTTATCCAGTTTCATCCTACTGCTTTGTTTGAACCTGGCGTTTCTCCTTCTTTTTTAATTACTGAGGCTGTTCGTGGGGATGGAGGTATTCTTAGAAATAAGAATGGCGAGGCTTTTATGGCGCATTATGACCACCGGAAAGACCTTGCCCCTCGTGATATTGTTGCGCGAGCCATAGATAATGAGATGAAAAAGAATGGTACCGAGCATGTGTATCTCGATTGTACCCATATGGATCAGCAGAAGTTCATCCATCACTTTCCTAATATTTATGAGAAGTGCCTCAGCATTGGCATTGATGTTTCTAAGCACATGATACCTGTTGCACCTGCTGCACATTATAGTTGTGGCGGTATTAAAACAGATGAAATGGGGCGTACTTCTATCAAGCATTTGTATGCCTGTGGCGAATGTGCCAGTACTGGTTTGCATGGAGCCAACCGTTTGGCTAGTAATAGTTTGCTGGAGGCGATGGTGTTTGGTGAGCGCTGTTTTTTGGATAGTATTCAACTGATTGAGACCATTAATAGAGAAAACCATTTGCCAACAGAGTTGCCTGACTGGATTGCGAAGGGCACCACTGCTCCCAAAGAAATGATTTTGATTACTCAGACCCGCAAAGAACTGGAACAGATTATGAGTGATTATGTGGGGATTGTGCGTACGGATGTTCGTTTGAGAAGAGCTATGCGTCGCTTAGATTTGCTATATGAAGAGACCGAAGAACTCTATCGTGCCACCAAGGTTTCCCCACAATTATGTGAACTTCGCAACCTGATTACTGTTGGCTATCTGATTGTAAAAGGGGCTGAGTTCAGGAAGGAGAGCCGTGGATTGCATTACAATACCGACCACCTGGAGAAGAGTGAATTGTTGCAGAATATTGTGTTGTAGAACCCTTTAATCTCTATATCATATATAGCGGAGAGGATTGATTCTATCCTAATGCACCCGTGTTTATGTCTGATACACGTGTGTTTATATTTGATACAACCGTGTTCACGTCCGATACGGCTGTGTTTATGTCTGATACAACCGTGTTTATATTCAATACGTCCGTGTTTATGTCTAATACACGTGTGTTTATATACGATACAACAGTGTCTACATCCGATACGGCTGTGTTTATGTCTGATACAACCGTGTTTATATATGAGACGCCCTTGTTTTTATTTGAAATATTCTGTATAAGGTATAGATAAGTGCCTTTAGATAGGAGAGATTGGGGTTAATTCTGTTAATAGAAGGTGGTGATGTTGAGGAATGGAATATTGAAGGGGGGCTTGGCTGATATGTCGTACCTACGGCACTTTAGTTATTTAATATTGGGGTTGCTACTAATATTTCGTTCCTAAGAAAAATGTTAGTAGTAGAAGGAAAAAAGAAAAGATTAACCGCAGAGGTACGCAGAGCCATTTACGCGGAGAGACGCAGAGAGATGTTTTGCTTTGATAGTAGCGCTTCACTTTGAGGACGCAAAGGCGTAACTATTTTCAAAATGGGCATTAACCTAAAGGAACTTTTGGTGGTTGGGGTGAGATTGGAGTTAAGGAAGTAGATTTGTAGGTATGGAAAGAAGCATTGACACGGTTAATTGACACAACAGTAATTACTATGAGCCTAAAATTTGAATTTTTAAAAACTTTTCTTCTTTTATTCAATGCTCGGATTGAGCGCCATGAGATGACCGAATCTGAAATTCTTGGAGTGGTTAGTTGGATAGGCGAAGAAGAGGATAAACAAGAATTTTGTTGGCATCTTGAGGCTTTGCTTGACAATGATTTATTGTACGAGAAATCATTATGTGAATACTTAATTACAAATGAACTAATTAATGGGGACTTAATTTTACTACCAGAAGCATTATTGAAATCCAAATTATCTAAGGAGGGATGGAAAGAAGAAATTGCTCAACAAACAATTAATAATTTGTGTCTAGTTGAAGTCAAGATGGTAGATGATGGAAAAGAAACAGATTCTTTCTTTCTACATTTTTAAGAATCAATCCTCTAAGTGTTTCTTAGTCACTTCACATAGTGCGTGAGGGATTGAGTGGAAATCCTTTTTGCTGCCCTGAGCAAAAAGATTGGAACGGAAAGCCCGACCCCTTAGGGGGACGCCCAAAAGAAATATGAAGTATGAAATATGAAGTATGAAATATGAGTGGAGGTATGGGGAGGATTTGGAGGTTTGTGGGAGAAGGGATTGTTATTTTGACCTAGTAAAAGTCTAATCGTGTGATTGGGATAATATGATTCGGTTAGATTTCTCGTACCTCGAAAATGACGTCATTGGTTTCGGGTAGATTGCTTTGCTTCATACTTCGCAACGCCTCGCAATTGTAAAGGCACTAAGCAATCTAATCTAAATATTAACCCCCTCAATATGCGTATATACCCTGAAAAAGAAACGTCATTCTTGTAGTTTTAACCTTCCAAAACTCTGTGAACGTCATATCGACGATAGGAGACATCTACCCGAAATTAACCCACTTAATTGCGTAGGAATAAAGCATTCCCTCTGCGTTCTTTTTCTCTTAGCTTAAGGATATTTCCCCTTCGGGCAATGTCATTAAGTTAATGATTTTTTTCGCCACAAAGCCACAAAAGCTTAAAGAAGCACAAAAGAAAAAAGAAAAGAAAAGCTAAGCAAAAAAGGAGCATATTTCTTGAATCGCTCTCTTTGCGCCCTAAAAGTGTAACGTTTTACCTACAATTAGGAAACCCTTTGCGTATTCTTTGCGAAGAAACTTTGCGTTCTTGGCGGTTAAACCTTTCTTTTTCTCTTAGCTTAAGAATATTGCCCTTTAGGGGGTGGGATAGCCAGCCGGTTATTAGGCAAAAAGACTTTATTTCAGCATCTCATTCGAGTTAAAAAAACTTTTTAGTAAAATATTTTAGATGCGGTTGCTAAATTCAAAATAGAAAGTTAAACAAAAAAAGGTCAAAAGCCTTCAGTCTCACAACCTACAACTTTCAACCTCTTTCTTTGCTTTACTTATGACTTATGCCTTATAACTTATAACTTCCTATGCCCCCACCAATTCCACTGTCATAGCCACTTTCTCACCCGCACCAATGGTAATTATTTGTGTTTGAGAAATATGATCCAAAGCAGAGAATGTCACATGATGTATTCTTGGCTTAAACTCCGCTATCTGCCCAACCCCCAATATATTACTCACGCCAACTCGCATCGGTTATGTAAAATAGCACGCTTTCCAAAATACCAGACCCTGACAAATTTTAATTCTCGTATTAATATCCAATGCAATTAGTGGCAAACACCAGTATCTATTTGTGCATCTTTCTGCCTTTGGGTCTTTGTGGCTAACGCTTAACTAAGCTACATTGTATTGATATCCCCTAAAGGATTCGCTAAGTAGAAACGATTTTAGTAAAAAAATATCCGATACTATTATCTTCACGTCTGATAAAACAGGTTCTAAATTCCTTTATAAATAAGTATTAAATTTCTTACTTCTTCATGCAACTTCACAACACCAAAGGAATAGTTTTAAGGACGGTTAAATACGGTGAGTCCAGTATCGTTACAACCGTATATACCGAACTATTTGGTGTGCAGAGCTACATTGTAAAAGGGGCACGGCAGGGTACCAAAAAGACGCAGGGTAAGGCATCATACTTTCAGGCGGCGGCTATTCTGGATATGACTGTGTACCATAATGAACAGAAGAACCTACAATTTATTAAGGAATATAACTGGGCTTATCCTTACCAGACCGTACTGTTTGACGTGGTCAAGAATTGTGTAGCAATGTATATGGTGGAAGTGTTGCAGCATACGCTAAAAGAACCCGAAGCCAACCCCGACCTGTTTTACCTCGTAGAAAATACCCTACAACAACTGGATAAAGGCAATGATGCGCTCACAGCAAATCTCCCGCTTTATTTTATGTTACACCTGGGCATGCAACTAGGTTTTCAGATACAAGGCACGTATAGTATTTCAACCCCGATACTAGATTTGTCTGAGGGCTTCTTCGTTGATGAAGTTCCCTCTCATACCTATTATCTCTCTGAGGATCTAGCGATGGTGGCCTCTCAACTAAATAACATTTCTTTATATAGTGACCTTGAAAATATTAAACTAAATCGTACCACCCGAAGAAGGTTATTGGATGCTTTTGGACAATATCTGTCGCTACACATCACCGACTTTGGAACACTGAAGACCTTGACAGTGTTGCAAGAAATACTATCATAAAGTCATAAGTAGTAAGGCGTAAGTAATAAGGTAAGCATTGGAAAAGAAAGTTTAAAGTATGCGGCTTGCTTTACTATCTATTGTGAGGTTGCCTTGTTTTGATACGTTGGTTATGTTTACAATGCCAGGCTTCTTACCTACTACAAAACTGCCTAATTGGTTATCCATTTCCAAGGCTTTAGCACCGTTAATGGTTGCCCATTGAAGAATGGATTGCAGAGGAATATGCGGAAAATGTTGGCTGATGGTAATCATCTCCGACAAAATACTTAACTGATGATTACTTGCCAAACTATCGGTACCCAAAACAATGTCACAATCATTCTGAAGAAATAAATCGATAGGGGGCAGCTTGTTTTCTATGTACAAATTAGCATTTACACAAAGGCAAAAGATCGTTTGCTGAGTGGGAGTCAAAGCTTTTAATACCTCAATATCACTTTGTGAAGTAAAGGTGTCGTGTACCAATAAAAGCTTTTTGGGTTTGCTGATAAGTGGCAATATTGTTTGCAAACTAGTTTTGCCTGATGGTTGAAAGAAAGGCTTTACATCAATACCGATAGTTTCATAGAGTAAATTGAATTGTCCATTGCCAGATTGAAAGAATTCATTTTCATCAGGGGTTTCCTGATTGTGGATGGAAGACAATGGATTACTATCCAGATTATCAATCAATCCAAATAACGCTGTAGAAACAGAATAAGGTGCATGTGGAACAAGTGAAGTACTAGTAGGAAAGT
>CANGFK010000074.1 GCA_947452925.1 Chitinophagaceae bacterium
TAAATACTTCGGGTACAGTTTCTTTGTTAGGAACACTTCAAATACAGGTAGGGGGTGTAACAGCTGCTGGAACAGATTATGATCAACTTAAAAATGCAAGCGGCACATTCTCCCTCTCCAACCTAAACCTTGTTATTACAAATACCTTGTTTACGCCCACTACCAGTTATAACCCCATTACCATTGTTAATACTAATAGTGGGAACATAACTGGAAACTTTGCAAGCGTATCTGGACTTACAAATGGGTGGTCCTTAGTTTATAATTCAACCAATGTTCAACTTGTTTATAACTTATCTGGCCATTATGTTTCCCCTTCTGGAAGCGACAATAATGTTGGTTCAATTAATTTTCCTTTAAAAACTATTTCTCGTGCAATGAGTTTAGTCGGTGCAGGTGATACTATTTATCTAAGGGCAGGTACTTATCGGGAAAGTGTTACCATCCCTAGTCCATCAGTTACACTAACTGCGTACGCAAATGAACAAGCCATTATTTCAGGAACCGATGTATATTATAACCTTACTTGGACACCCACAACTATTAATGGCGTAAGTGTTTACAAAGCCCCCTATAATGGAAGCACATTCGAGCAATTATTTTTTAATAGCAAACCAATGGTACAGGCAAGATGGCCAAACCTCCCTAAAGATGCCAATGGAGATTGGAACTTTTGGGATTCTACCATGTGGGCAAGTACCGACAATGGTTCATCTTATGGAACAGTAGTAGATGCAGCTTTGGCAAGCTCTGGCTTAAATGCTCAAGGGGCTTGGGCTGTATTAAATGTAAGCCATCAATATTACACATGGACACGTCCCGTATTAAGCCATACAACAGGTTCTTCTACTTTTACTTATGCAAAAGATTTATCTGCGGTAGATTCTACTTATCCATTTAATGATGACAAATTTTATTTAGTTGGAAAACTATCTTTTCTTGATACTCCTGGCGAATGGTTTTATGATACAACTAATCAACTACTCTATTTCTACCCCCCCAATAATTTAAACCCTAATACCTTGGGAATTGAAATAAAAACACGTGACTATAGCTTATCTGCTAGCGGGAAAAATAATATCAGTATCCAAAACATTAATTTCTTTGGCACAGCGTTTCAGTTTAATTCTTTTAGTACAGGGTGCAATAACCTCACTTTTAAAAATAATACAGTACTTTATTCTTCTTGGACAGAATATTACAAAGTAAATTCAGGCACTACTGGATTTGGCGCAGAAGCTGAGTTCCCAATTATTTATGGGAATAATTGTATCATTACCGGAAATACTTTTGCCAATGGGGCACTTAGCTCTTTATTAATAAGTGGTTATGACAATTTGATAGAAAATAACATTTTTCATGATTTTAATTATCTGTCTTCTCTTGTAACACCCCTGCTTCAGATTTCAAGAACTTGGGACTCATACATTGGTAGTGCGGGGCGTGCCACCGTTAGATACAATGATATGTACAATAGTGGTGGTGTACTCTTTATAATGGGACAGTCTTACAACAATGTTTATTACAACCATTTTTATAATGCCTTTTTATCTTGTTATGGTGGTAACAAAGACGTTTCAATGCTATACACTAATTGTCAAACTAATACATCCTCTACACTTGGCTCTCGCATTTATAACAATTGGATACATAACGGTTATGCTGGTACTATTGCTACATATTGGGGTCGCGGCACTGGCATTCGTGGCGATGATACGACTGCAGGACTAACCGTAGATCATAATGTAACATGGAATTTAGGCGCTAATGGAATCCAAATAAAGTCACCTTCTTTCCCCACAATCAATCAAGCTAATAGAGCATTGAATAATACTTCTTTTAATAATTCTGTCTATCAAGCAATAAAGAGTTCTATAATAATGGACTCAAGGGTAAATAATGAAAACAAATTCAGTTCTATTTACAACAATGTGGGTAAGGGTAATTATGGTGGGTGGAATGGGCTAGGGTTTAATTTTCTAACCTCAATTAGCAACAATTATGATAACACCGCCTTACCTGTAGAGGATACTGCCAAGTATGATTTTAGGCCAAAGGCTGGTTCTGCTTTAATAAATACTGGCGTAGCAGTTTCAGGCATTACGAGTGATGTTACCGATAGCAATCCAGATATGGGTGCCTATGAAAGGGGCGCTACAACCTATTGGATTCCCGGCTTTAGATTAGCAAAAACATCTTTCCCCATCATCCCAAATGGTTCAACTGGCATTCCTAAAACAAGAGACCAATTGATGTGGAGACCTGCTTATAATGCAGTTTCAAATAAAGTATATTTTGGCACTTCTACCACCAATTTAACCCTACAAACTACAACCTCTCAAGAACAAAATGTATTTACCCTGCCAACATTAAATGATGGTACTACTTATTATTGGCGGGTAGATGCCGTTATGACTGATAATTCTGTAGTAACTGGCGATACGTGGTCTTTTACTACTTCAAACTCTTGTGTAACTGGTACTTATGTAGGTTCTAATGGTGGCAATGCAAATGATGCTTCAAATTGGTGTGGAGGTGTCCCTACTGGTACAACTAATGTTGTAATTAGCACAAATGCCCCTCAGCTAACCTCCAATCTTACCGTTAATAATCTTACCTTAAATTCAGGTATTACACTAAATGGAAATGAATTGACCGTAAAGGGAACTATCACTGGTACTGGTTTAATTACAGGGTCTCCTACCTCTAATCTTACCTTGACTGATTTGGCAAAGGGTACTATTTATTTTGATCAGTCAACACAAAATACTACCAACGCACTTAATAAATTAACTATTTCAATTGCTTCAACTGATACCATTTATTTAGGTAACACACTAAGACTAATAGGAACGGTATTTCCAAATAGCGGTGTTTTAAACACAGGATCTGCAAATTTAAAATTAGTTTCAAGTGCTAATGGTACTGCCAGAATTGATCAGGTATTGGGGAGTATTACAGGTACAGTTTCAGTGTGGCGTTATATTCCTACTAAAAATGCTAGAAGGTTTAGTTTCATCGGAAGCCCTATTTCCCAAAACATTGGTGGAGCGTGGCAAAAACAAATTTACATCACAGGTGCTGGAAATGGTGGTACACCATGTGGAAGTACAACTGGAAATGGTGGTAGTACAGATGCATACAATAGTAATGGTTTTGATGTTACCCAAAACAATACCCCAAGCATGTTTACCTATAGTGCCACTAAAGTAAATGGAAGCCGATATGTTAGCATACCTAACACCACTGCAACTAACCTTACCCCGGGCGTTGGATATAGTATAAATATTAGGGGCAATAGAAATAGTGCTAATGTAACTTGTGCCAATCAGTTGGGTAGTGCATCGCCTGCAGCACCCGAAGCTGTTACACTTACGTCATCAGGTACGCTTATCACAGGGGCTAAAACTGTTTCTTTGTTTGATACATCATTAAGTAAATTTAATTTAATTGCAAATCCTTACCCTAGTCAAATCAGCTTTACAGCGTTTCAAGCTGGGAATAGCACTAAAATTTATAACAAAATGTGGACATATAGCCCTTATGGAAATGGGAATTATACTACCTATTCTGCTGGCGTAGTAGCCAATGGTGCAACTGGGTACGACAATACAAGCGGGGATTATATTGCAAGTGGACAAGCATTTTTTGTACAGGCAACCCAAACTGGATCTGCAGGTTCAGTAACTTTCCAAGAAAGTCATAAAACCAGTGGAATTATACCAAACTTGCAGTATTTTGGAACAACAGCCCAAAAGCCTATTAGGATAGGTTTGCGTACTACCTCAAATGATACATTAGATGAGGTGGTTGCTCGCTTTAATAGTCATGGTAGTCAAGAATACATTGAACCATGGGATGCAGAGTCATTCAACAACTCGAATAATGTACTTTATATAACAAAAGGAAATAAAAATCTAGCAATAGCCACTTTTCCAGATTTCCATTATTCAGATAGTATCCAATTAACTATAAAGTGTAAACCGTCCGAAATGTACCGTCTGTCATTTAGTGATTCAAATGGGTTTGACAGCATAACTGATATCATACTAGTTGATAAATTCCTTGGTAAATCTCAAAATGTTCTTACTAACCCAAATTATGATTTTAATGTAACCAACGACTCTTTAAGCATTGGAAATAACCGATTCATTCTAATTATTATGCGTAACAAAAATCTTCCTGTCAATTATTTAAATTTTTGGGCTAAAACAAACAATAATTCCAATAAACTCATTTGGCAAACAATTAAAGAAACGAATAACAAAGGTTTTACTGTTCAGAGACAGTCATTAAATGGTGATTGGAAAACGTTAGGTTTTGTAAATTCAAATGGAGTAGCTTCAATTTATACTTTTGAAGATTCAACACCGCCAATTTTGAGCTATTATCGTTTAATTCAAACAGATTATAACGGATTACAAAAATATTCCCAAGTGGTTAGCGTGAAACGAAACGAACCTATTAAACTAAAGGCCTGGCCTAATCCAACCACAGATTATATACATTTAAAACTTCCTAATTCAGCTTCAAAACAGATTAAACTGTTTTCATCATTAGGTATTCAGTTGCTAAATAAAAACACAACTGATTCGGAAATTAGTATTGACTTATCAGGTTTTTCCAAGGATATTTATGTTCTCGAAGTTGAAATGAATGGCAATTTTTACAGGGATAAAATTGTGCTTCAATGATGAAATAGTATTTTGTTTTATTTTTGAAAAGAAATGATATACTGTGTGAATTGACTAATCCTTTCAACTAGCTTTTATTGGTTACTTAAAGTTCTTAGGCAAAAAAATTAAGTGAAATACAGTTTGTAGTAAACTGCAATTATCACTAATCTTTCGAATCTTTGTACGGGTATCTTATAATTAGTAAAATGGTTGTTTTTTGAACTGAATTTATATGCCAAAGAAAATTTTAGTAGCTATTCTTTTTGTTTTATTGGGATTGTTAAAAGCTGATGCAACAAGCTATTATGTTTCACCATCAGGTAGCAATCGCAATCCTGGAACAATATTATTGCCATTTCAAACAATAAACTACGCCCTTTCTAAAGCTAAGAACCCAGGTGATACTGTTTATCTACGGGCAGGAACCTATCGAGAGGTCACTACTTTCCCTTACTCTGGAACAGCCATTGCCCCAATTGTATTGACTGCCTATAATGGTGAAAATGCCATCATTTCAGGAACAGATATTTACGATACACTTCAATGGACGCCAACAATAATAGGCAAAAAATCCGTCTATCAAGCAGCTTATTCTGGAAATGTGTTTGACCAATTATTTTATATGGGTAAGCCAATGGTACAGGCTCGTTGGCCTAATTTGAAAACAGATTCTTTAGGTAATTGGAATTTTTGGGATTCAACCCGTTGGGCTGATGCCGGCAATGGGTCTACTTATGGTACCATTGTAGATGCTAGCCCAAACAGCTTAGCTAGTTCGGGGTTATATGCACAAGATGCACTAGCTGTTTTAAATGTGGGTCATCAATTTTATACTTACACTCGCAAAGTACTAAATCATTTTCCAGGAACCTCTACATTTACCTATTCTCAGGATTTGGGATTCAGTACGAATCAACCATTTAATGACGACCGCTATTATTTAATTGGAAAGTTAGATTTTTTAGATGCACCTGGCGAATGGTTTAATGATACGCTAAACCAAATTCTATACTTTTACCCTACAGACGGGAAAAATCCAAGTGTTTCTGGAGGAGTAGAAATTAAGACAAGAAATTTTAGTTTACAAGCAACTTCAAAGAATTACTTAGTTATTCAGAATATTACTTTTTGGGGAACTGCATTTCAGTTCAACTCATTAAACAAGGGCTGTAACAACTTAGTTTTTAAAAATAACTCTGTTCTGAATTCTTCTTATACAGAATATTATAAGACCTTATCTGGACAGCCAGGTTATAACGCTGAAGATAATTTCCCTATCATATATGGGAATAATTGTCAAATTGTAGGTAACACTTTTGCTTATGGTGCATTAAGCTCATTATTGATAAGTGGATATGATAATCTAATTGAAAATAATAGTTTCCATGATTTCGATTATAACACTTCTTTAGCCACTCCTCTATTGCAGGTTTCTAGAACATGGGATTCTTACATTGGCAAGGCTGGTAGAGCAACAGTTAGATATAATGATATGTACAATAGTGGGGGTGTTTTGATGACTATTGGGCAATCGTATAACAATGTTTATTACAATCATTTGTATAATGCATTTATGAGTTGTTTCGGGGGTAATAAAGACCACTCAATGCTCTATACCAATTGCCAATCAAATTCATCATCTTCTTCTTTGGGTACTCGTTTTTATAAAAACTGGTTGCACAATGGATATGCAGGGACAGTTCCAAATTTCTGGTCTTGTGGAATAGGCATTAGAGGCGATGACAATACAGCAGGTCTTACAGTTGACCACAATGTAACATGGAATTTGGGGGGTGTTGGGTTAGAAATTAAATCACCTAGTTTCCCAACCACTTTACAGGCAAATAGGGCATTGAATAATACTTCTTTCAATAATTCAAAGTTGATTAGTCCGCCTGTATTGAGTTCTATCATTCTTGAATCTCAGCTAGATAGTTCCAATAAGTTTAGTTCCATTTATAATAATGTAGGCAAAGGAACATATGGTGGCTGGAACGGTGTTGGTTTAAAATACCTCACCAAGATTGGCAATAATTATGATAAAACGACTGCTTTACCATTAGTTGATACAGCTAATTATGATTTTAGACCAACTCCTGGTTCAGCATTGGTAAATAAGGGGATAAACATTATTGGAATAACTGATGATGTTACTGATGGGAAGCCAGATATGGGTGCTTACGAAAGGGGTGCTTCCACTTATTGGATTCCTGGGTTTAGAAGTAATAAAACTAGTTTTCCTATTGTACCCAATGGGGCAATAAATATTCCTGTTACTAAAGACCAATTGATGTGGAAACCAGCTTATAACGCTGTTTCTAACAGCATTTATTTTGGAACTTCTTTAGTAGGATTAACCCTTCAAAATAATACCAATGAAGAACAAAATGTTTTTCTGCTGCCCTCTCTCGCTGCAGGTACAACCTATTATTGGCGTGTTGATGCAGTAATGGCAGATAGTTCAGTTATTACAGGGGATGTGTGGTCATTTAAAACAACGGGTAGCTTACCCGTTCAACTGATTACTTTCTCGGGGGTTGCAAAAGATAAAACCAATGAATTGAAGTGGGAAACAGCAAATGAGCTAAACCTAAAAAATTATTACGTACAACGTTTATCCCAAACAAATACTTGGGAAACAATTGGATTTATTGTTCCAAAAGGAATGAGAACTCAGTATAGCTTTGTAGATGAAGCTCCATTTAGCAGTTGCAACTATAGATTACTTATGCTGGATATTGATGGTACTGAAAGCTTTTCAAAAGTTGTTACAGTTAAGCTATTGGATTACCCTTCTGTTGTAATACATTCAGATGCAACCTCAGGTTTTATAAATATACATTTCTTTGAAATTCCAAATCAAACTGTTATTATTTGTATTTATGATTTACGTGGCAGAAAAATGGTTACTCAAAAAATAACTAATTCTGATACACATTTAGATATTTCTAACTTTGCAAAAGGCACCTACTTCATAGATTTACAATTGGAAAGAAAAAAATCTATTTTTAAAATTCTGAGGTAAAACAAAGAAAGTAAATTGTATATGTTTTGTCCCTTTATATTTTAAATCAAACTTAAAATATTGATTTTCAATATCTGTTATTTATATATCATGCATTAAAGAGTTGTATGCAATCCCACTACCATAAAAACGGTTGAGTTTTTGAGCTAACGTATGGGAATTGAAAAGTGATTTTTAACCGTAAAAAGTGTACGTTAGTCATAATCCCTTTAGACACCATGAATATAGAAGACAGTTTAATTGATAACAATGCTTTAAAGCATTTTTTTCAGATGTTTTAAGTCATTTGTTGCCAAATGGAAGACATCAATCAGTAAGTTTTTTTGGGGCTGCTGAAACAACTCGGGCATCACAAATTAATATAGGTTTAGCTGATAGTAATGAAATCAATATTAATTCAGATTATTTTTATGAAAAGAAACATTCTTTTATTCATTATACAAGTGTTCAAACGTTATTGAGCATTCTTAAAGAAAAAAAAATAAGACTTTATAATCTCAACGGAATGGATGATAAGGAGGAGTTTGAATTGTCTTTAAAATACTCGAACAAGAAACTGCCCATTTATAATGTCTCTGAGATAAAAAAAAGAGTCTTCTGTTTATCTATGTGTAAGGAAGAATTGGAAATAAACGAAGAAAGTCTATCCCAATGGAGAAGTTATGCTCAAGATGGCTATGGAGTTGGCATTGTTTTCAATTTTGAAAAAAGGTATGCAAAAGATTGGGTTCATATAATGTTAAGTAATGTGTATTACAATCAAAATAGATTGGACAAGTTTATTGAAGTGGAGCGTCTTTACAACCAATTTAAGATAGCTTATAATTTAGCTGTAACAAATTTTGACGAAATGTTTTATAGATACTATGCATTTCATAAAAGCCAAATTTATAAATCTGAAAAAGAAGTCAGATTGATTTATTGTCAAGGCTTTAGTTATAATGATAAACCACCAATTAAATATGATATAAATAAAGCATTGAAAGAAACAAGCTATATAGAATTAGATTTGGAATGGGAGTGGGATGAAAAAACAAAAAGTTTTATATTAAGTCAAGGTATTGTGCCTTCAAATATTCGTCCGATTATTTCAATTGAAAAAATCTTTTTGGGATATAGACTTAGCAATAAAGCAAAATACGATATAAAAAATGTTGCTCAATGTCATTTAAAAAATTTCAAAAGGCAACCGGAGTTTTTTGACAGTACACTATTTAAACATTTCAAAACAGATGAATTTTCGTAGAATGGATGAATGGGAATGCATACAACAAAAGTGTTTAGTAAAGTGCTTGCTTGACGGAAGTAATTCAGCAATTCTGCTTTCTTTTAGCAGTAGTTTCGGCACCTATCAACCTTGTTAGCCATATATTTCAATACCCATTCGTTGTGTTCAAAATTTAGCAACAACCTCCAAATTGGGGGCATCACTTTTTTATATAAAGTCTGCCACTACTGCCTTTTATATCCTATCCAACAGCCATCCTCCCTCTTTTAACTGTTAATATGCCGATTTTAATTCTTTCAATCCCATTTTCTTTCTTTAAAAACTTACATTCGCAGCTATTATGATAGCATTTGTTAGAGGCAACTTTGTGGATAAAACCCCTGCAAGGGTAATTGTAGACGTAAATGGAGTGGGATATGACCTGCAAATTAGCCTAAACACTTACAGTGCCATTGCCAACAAAGACAGCGGTTTACTGTACACTTATATCCACCTCTTTGAAAATGGCCAGACGATGTATGGCTTTGTTGACAATGCCGAGAAAGAGATGTTCTTGCAACTGATAAGCGTATCGGGAGTGGGTGCTGCTACCGCAAGAATGATGCTTTCGGGTATGAAACCAGAGGAAATATCAAGAGCCATCATACAGGGAAATACTAAAGTACTGGAAAGCATCAAAGGCATCGGCAAGAAAAGTGCAGAACGGCTGATAGTTGAACTGAAAGATAAGTTCGGCAAGCAAGCTTTAGAAAACCCGTTGGGAAGTGTCTCCGTACAATCTACAGACAATGACGCTATCACCGCATTGGTGGCTTTGGGTATAGGAAGACCCATGGCGGAGAACGCAATTAGAAAAGTAATTCAAACAAACCCTAATATTGCACTCGAAGAATTAATTAAACAAGCACTTAAAAGTCTATAACTATAGCATAAACATCTACTTAACAAAGGATACCTGATTTGAACTGTTTTAAAGGATCTTCATTTTTATTCTTACTTTTTGGTTGTGTCTTCTTTTTGGGGATGACCAATGCTTTTGCCCAAAAAAAAGATTCCATACCTGTAAGAAAAGACAGTATTCTACTTCCGGTAAAACTAGATACCATCACAGTAGACCCAAGGAATAATATGACTTTTCCATTGCAAGACAGGCGTGGTGACTGGTTTACGTGGCGGAACAAAAATCCGTTTGATATAAAGGATACATCTATAATCAATCAAAATATTGAATACGACCCCAAAACAAAGAAATATTACATCTATGAACGTGTGGGGAACCACATCTACAGAGAACCGACTTACCTCACCTTCGAAGAGTTTTATGCTTTACAGAATCACCTTAATGAGAATCAATATTTTCAGGACAGGGCGGATGCCATCATGCAGTTGAATAAAAAACTTAGTCGTCCCAAACATAATGTGTACACAAGTTTGTTTGACAGGATTTTTGGTGCTGGAGATAGTGCTGTTAATGGTGCTAAGAACGTACTGCAGAGCAAGTTCAATAAGTTTACTAACAAGGACAGTATTGCTGGAAACCTAACCAAACAATTACAACAAGCACTGAAGGTAGATATTCAACCACAGGGCTCTATTGACATTTTGATGGGGTACCAAGGGCAAAAGACATTGAACCCTACCCTTCCTGAGTCGGCACGAAGTAGTGGTGGATTTGATTTCAACATGAATACCAATTTCAATGTGAATGCAAACATTGGAAATAAACTAAAGCTACCACTCAGCTACAATACACTCGCCAACTTCGATTACCTCAACCAATTGAAGCTAGAATATAAAGGAAAGGATGATGAAATAATAAAGAGTATCAATGCAGGGAATATGTCCTGGCAATCTAGAGGTAGCTTACAGCCAAGCTA
>CANGFK010000075.1 GCA_947452925.1 Chitinophagaceae bacterium
GGAATGCCATCCGAAAGGTTTTTTACTGGCAACATTTCAGCGGACAGTCATCCGAAAGAGTTTTTACTGGCAACATTTCAGCGGACAGTCATCCGAAAGGTTTTTTACTGGCAACATTTCAGCGGAATGTCATCCGAAAGGTTTTTTACTGGCATGAAACAGTGATTGCTTAGATGTAATGGAGGCAAACTCTATATCAGATGATTGCTTACTGCCAGTTTTATCAATGCTGCCGTGTTCTTTACGCTAAATTTGGTCAGCATGTTCTTACGATGCGAATCGACAGTAGTGACAGAAAGGAAAAGTTGGTTGGCTATTTCGGTGTTGTTCAATCCATCAGCAATCAACTCCAACACTTCTTTTTCCCTTTTGGTAAGGATGGGTAATTCATTGGTTGGTGTACTGCTTCTTAATGCGGTTGCTACCGAAAAACTAATGTATTCTTTTCCCTTTGCCACTTGGCTGAGTGCTGTAAGTATTTCTGTTTTAGAAGCATCCTTTAGTAAATAACCAGAAGCACCATTTTCTATCATCTTCTTAATAATACTTGGCTGGTTGGAAATGCTGAGGGCAATAATCTGTACGGAAGGATACTTTTCTTTCACCTCTTTGCATAAATCAAGTCCACTCATTTCGGGCAGATTAATATCCATCAAGATTATATCGGGTTGCTTGGAGGATAGCATTGCCAATAGAAAAGCAGGCGATTTGGTAAAACCCATCCACTCAATATCCGCTTCGCCTTCCAGTAACGACCGTATACCTTCTATCACCATCTGATGGTCTTCTATTATAAATACTTTAATCACAGGTCAATTAGTTATGAATGATGAGTTATAAGTTTAATCATTGATAAGTGTTTGAACGAATATTGATAACAGTTTATTTATATACAAATATAGACCCACCTGTTTTACAGCTAATAACTCATCATTCATAGCTCATAACTAAAGTAAAATTTCTATATTCACCGATGTCCCTTTTTCAATACCTGTCTCTACATCCATTGTTCCATTAAGATAAGCGACCCTACTCTTCAGATTATTATACCCTATGCCATTACTGTGTTGGAGTAGGGCGGTATCAAATCCTTTTCCATCATCTTCAACTGTTATACTAATGGTATTATCCTTTCGGATTATCTGTACAAGGGCATTGCTGGCCTGTGCATGTTTTAGGATATTGTTCACTAGTTCTTGTATCAACCTATAAATGATGGATGCCTTGTTTTGTGGAATGCTCTCATCATTTATTTCAAATGATTGATATACCAGTTGCACAGCACCACTCTGTCTGATGTTGGCACAGAAGTCTTGCAATGCGGTGTCCAAACCAAATTTTAACAAGGCTTCAGGCATCATATTGTGCGCCACCCTACGTAGTTCGCTGATAGATTTGTCAAGCATTCCCATACTTCTTTCAAATGCCAAGGCATTCTCTTCTGTAATAATCATATTGTTTTTCATGTTGCTAAAAGAATATTTAGTACTAGATAATATACCGCCCAGTCCATCGTGCAGGTCTTTGGCAAGCCTTTGCCGCTCTTGTTCCTGACCTTGCAAAACAGATTCGGTAGCCAATAATTGTTGCTCTTGTTCCAGTTCCCTAATGCGTTGCGCCTTCAAGGTATCCTGTGCCAATAAGAGTTTGTTTTTCTGTTTTGCATTTCTGTAATAAAGAAATCCAAGTAACGTTAGTAACAATATCGACGCTATCAATACCAAAATGGTGGTATAGTGCTGCCTCAGTGTAAGGGCTGTAATCTCCTTTTCATGAGTGAGGTCATTTATCTCTGTCTGCTTTTTGTTCAAAGAATATTCAGCTTCTAACTGTTGGTTATATTTCAGGATTTTGTTACTTACGCCTGCATCTTTTATAGAATCTGCTAGCTCACTTTCGCTTTCAAACAAGCTTATATTACCTGAAGCCAATGCAATATTACCCATCAACACATGCACTTCGCCAAGAATGGTAAGTATTTTATTAGTAGAAAGGATAGATAACGATTCAGTTGCATATTGCTTCGCCTTAGCATAGTTTTTCTTTTTAAAATAATAAATACCCATTTGATATCTAGCCACTGCCAATCCTTCTTTATTGTCTAAAGATTTTGATAGGCTTTCTATTTCATAAGCATTCTTTTCTACCATTGATAGCTTATTAGTAGATAAAAGCACTTCATTGATGCAAGCTAACGCCCCCGACTGATAGGTTTTATCATTTACTCGTACACCAATAGCATACTCTTGATTGGATAAAAGTAGGGCAGAGTCGTATTTTTTCATTTTTATCAATACAGCGCTTAGGTTTTGTAATCCTATAGCCTCGCCGTAATCGCTATGCCCCTCTCTACTATTAGAAATGGCTTTCAAAGCATATTTATACGCCTTTTCTCTATCCTCAATAGATACATATACTCCCAGAATATTTGCATAAACTATACCTAATTTATACTTATTTTTCTCGTTTTCAAATACCACAACCGCCTTCTGATAATAATGCAATGCTTTTTCTATGTTTCCTTTATCTAAATAGATTTCTGCAACATTGTTATAGGCACCACCTAGCAAATTGGGATTATTCGCCTTCTCGGCAATGGCTACGGCTTCCTGTGTTAGTTTCAAAGCTTCATCATAATTAGCTTCTCGCTCCATAATCTCTACATTGGCGGCTATGTAACGCAGCTTACCACGTGTATAATTTAGCTTATTACTCAAATCATTCCCCTTTCGGTAATAATAAATGGCAGAATCCGGTTGATTTGCCTGATACAGATTGCCGATGTATAATATGGTTTCTACCATATCGCTATCTTCTTTCTGGTGTAACAGCCTACTCATTAGACTATCCCGATACAGCTTCCAATTTGGCTGACTATAGCCATAGGCAATACAGATCATCATCAAAAAAGTGATAGCGATTTTTTTCATTCACACAGTAATTATTCCTTAAAAGTACTGGCTATTGCCATACAGAAACCCAATAATGTAAAATTGAAGGATAGTATTGACTGATTCTCTCCCCTTTTTGGGGGAATTATTACAATAATTGGTTATCAAGAATTATAAATTATTCTATAAATATAATAAAATCCACTTTTTAGGGGAGAAAGCACCACTCTTGGTGCAGATATTTTTGCTTTATCAAAAAGAGTTGCAATGGGCAACAATACTATTTATTAAACAATTAAATACAATCAAAAATGAAAAAAAAATTACTTATTCTACTGCTAGCTGTTACTAGCTTAAGTGCCATGGCTCAAACTTATCATGGACATTTTTTAAAGAAAATAACTGCAACTGGTTATGGTCCTGCACAATTTAAGTGTGTTGCTTATGATAAGCGTGGCAATCTTTATGCAGCAGGTGGCTTTAAAGACACTGCCCTGTTTGATAATGGCACTAAACTAGTTTCCACGGAAGGTTCCGAAGACATCATTATTGCCAAGTTTGATCGAAAAGGAAAAACTATTTGGGCAAAAAAAGCAGGAGGTAAACAAGATATAGAGTCTGCACACGACATTGCTGTGGATAGTAACAACAATGTATATGTGGTGGGCTTTGCCCAAGCCAAGGCTAAGTTTGATAATTTTCTAATTAACCAAGATACAGCTGCTGGAGAGCATGGCTTTTTGGCTAAATTGGACAGTAACGGTAAATACCAATGGGTAAAAGGTGGATTGGCATTTGAATACAATTCTTACACAGCCAAGCAAACATCCCTATACGTGGATAAAAACAATAACCTGTTTTTTGGTGGCTCTATCACCAACCAAGTGGTGAAGCTTCCCTATTTTGATTCCCTCACGTTTACGAATATAGGTTGTTGTAACAGCAATGTTTTTCTCTGGAAAATGGATGCTAATGGAAAACTACTTGCTCGGTTCGAACCAGCTCTTAACTTCGACTTTATTACAGGGATCACAGGCGATTCAAAAGGAAATATTATAGTAGTAGGTGCCTATACAAGTGATACTGCCGCTGATAGGGCATTGCAAATAGTTGCGGGTACGCCGATAAAAAACGCAAAGGGAATTTATGGTACTGCCTACAACTCGGGCTATACCCTTAAACTAGACAATAACCTTAAGACTCTATGGATTAAGCCAAACTGGGGTACTACCAATTCCGTCCTTAATGGTTTGGCTGTAGATTCGTTGGATAATATTTATGTAGGAGGAACTTATGGCGATACGCTACAAATAGGAAATACCAAGCTAATAACTGGCGAACATTCAAATAATATCTATTACGCAAAATATAATTCAGCAGGCAATTTTCAATGGGCTAAAAGCTATGGTGCCTTTACAGAATATGGCTATGATGCTTACAAGCTTGCTTACGACAAATCGAATGATAAACTATGGGCAACTATACATACTATCACCTATCCAATAGTTTTTAGCGGTATAAACATTAATCATAACCTAGCTATCTGCGAAATGAATAAAACCAATGGAGCTATCACGAATATCATCCAAAACACAACCGACCCAGAAGTTAAAGCAGTTGGTCTTGCAGTTTGGAAAAAGAATGTTGCTGTAGTGGGTAGTTATCTTACTGGTTTTCCTGGGCAAGATTCTGCAGTAGTTATTCTGGGGCTTAAAGCACCTATTACCTACAATGAACCTGAAGATGCATTTATTTTTGAGTTCACCGATACCACCACACTCCCTTTGCCTGTAGGTATTGTAGCCGTGAAGGCGTATGCAAAGCAAGGAGGAATTAATGTAGAATGGACGTCCGAAAAGGAGACCAATATTGCCTATTACGAAGTAGAAAAAAGTCTCAATGGCATTTCCTTCAATAGAATTGCAACTGTAAAAGCCACCAATACCAACAGTATATTTACTTATAGTAACATGGATGATGCCCTAATTGGAAGTGCTAATTTGTACTACCGAATTAAAATAGTTAGGAAAGATGGTATCGTAAAATACACCCCTGTTGTTTCTGTAAGCACTGCTAATAGAGCTACCATAAAGGTTTATCCAAACCCAGTAACCAATAATACATTCAGTCTTTTGTTGACCAATGTAGAAAAAGGAAGTTATAATTTGAGCATAACAAACAGCCTAGGTAGGAATATACTAATGCAGCCAATCAATCACCAAGGTGGCTCAGCCAATGAGAGAATTGTATTGCCTGCCACTGCCAAAGGAATCTACTTTGTGCAACTGAATAACGCTAAAGGGAGTGTTTATACGCAGCAATTGTTAATTCAATAAGCGAGGTAAGCTGTACATATCTCACCTTTCAAAAAGCAAAACCCCTTTGATAGACCTATCAAAGGGGTTTTGTCTGCGTAGAAAGTAACGATCTATAGACCAAATACTTTCTTTAACAAGTCTGTTGTTTGTGCAACAGGGTCTTTGCGAATCTTTTTCTCTTCTTCAGCTACAGATAAAAACATACCGCTTAATGTCTTGTCCGTAACATAGCCTGCTAAATCTGGATTTAGCTTCTTTATAAATGGAATGTTATTATACAAACTTACCAAAGCCGACCACTTGGTACTTGCGCCCACCTCATCCAATGATTGTTCAATTACTGGCTTGAAAGCAGTCGTCAATTGAGGAGTTGTTTTATCTCTCAAGTAGCCCGTTGCAGCGGTATCTGTTCCCTTCAGAATATTCACTGCATCAGTAATACTCATACTCTTGATGGCGTTGATGAAGATGGGTGCTGCACTTTTAGAAGCATTCTCTGCTGCCCTGTTCATACTCAATATGGCATCATCTACCTGTGAGCCCATGCCATATTCGCGCAGTTTCTTTTCAATCTTTTGTGCTTCAGGCGGCATCAATATTTTTACAGCAGCATTGCCGAAGAAGCCATCTGTTGCGCTCAATTTCTTGGCTGCATTGCTTGCACCCACTTGCAATGCCTCCCTCAGGCCACTAGAGATGTTGTCTGAAGTGAGGATAGAACTCTTTGTGTCTGTGGATGTAGAAGTACTGGTGGTTGTAGTAACTGTTTTTGAAATAGTTTTTGAGGAGTCGACAGTTGTAGTTGTTGTTGTCTTCTTGATAACTGGTTTCTTTTTTGTTGTTTTCTTTGTTGTTTGTGCCATGCTACCAAGCGTTAATACTAAAAGTAGGGCAGTAGATAAAATAACTTTATACATAATTAAAGATTAATTTGAGACGCAAAGTAATAAGCTAGTCACCATTAAAAAAACTAAAGTGTCATTTTTACGAAAAGAAATTGTTACAAAAAAGAAAGAATTAGTTTTATGACTCAGAATTGTTACCGCAATGCGTATCTGGTAGTGATTTGTAATGTATCAGCAATTAATAGCCTAGATTCATTCTTTGTTGAATGAGAAATTTTGACGCAGAGTCACAGAAAATACAGCGAAAAGAAGCATGCTAAGCTTTTCTCTTTTCTTTTTCAGTGCTTCTGTGGCAAATAATATATCCGAAGGAGAATTCTAACACAGCATACATTGCAAATCACTCCCGAGTATTGAAAAAGCAGCTCGGGATTAATTACCTCATCAAAACCAGCTTCTTTTTTACACTAATCGGCGATTTATTTTTTCGAAATAAGAATAAAACTATTCTGTTAAGTAAATTGTCACTAAACTTGCATCATTATTTACATAAACAGTCCCTAGATGCGTATATTTTTAAATTAATAGTCTTCAAAACAATGCTTGAAAGCAAGTAATTAATTTAATAAAGTAAGTAAACTTTCACCTCAATACAATGCGCAAATTCCTTTCTGTTCTTTTCATACTTATAGCCTTCAAAGCGCTAGCTCAACAACCATTTAACAATGGATGGATTGACTACAACAAAACCTATTATAAATTTAAGATTGGTACTACTGGTTTGTACAGAATCAGTCAGGCAGCACTCACAACCGTTGGTTTGCAGAATACACCTGTGGAGCAATTGCAACTTTGGCGCAATGGAGAGCAAGTGCCATTATACACTTCCAATGTCTCGGGTGCAATGGGGGGCAGCGATTATGTAGAGTTCTGGGGAAAAAGGAATGACGGCAAGCCTGATAAATATTTATACAAAGATTCTTCTTTTCAGCTAAGTGATCGGGTGAGTCTGCAGACAGATACTGCGGCTTTCTTCCTGACGGTAAATACAAATACAGCTGCCAATCTTCGTTTTGCTCTGGCGCAAAACAATATTCCTGCAACACCTCCTGCACCATTGGGTTCCTTTGATTATACACAGAACATAGATTTCGAGAATAAGATAAATCCCGGTTTCGCGCAGAATGCAGGAGAATATGTTTACTCTTCATCGTATGACCTTGGCGAGTTCTGGGGCTCTCAAGACATTACCAGTTCATCTCCGCTCAATATACCTCTAGGCAATTTATATCCTGCAGCTTCTGGAGCATCTGCCATACTAAAAGGTGCATTTGTAACCACCATCAATGGACAACGAACTGTTCAGTTGGCATTCAGTAATGATAATGCTAACGTGGCTACAGGCACTTTAAATGACCTGAACCCTGTGGTGGTCTCCAAATCAGTGCCACTGACTACACTAAGTGGGGGGACTAAAAGTTTGAATGTAACGATCAACACATCCAATAGTTTTGATGTGGTTGTTTGTAATTATATTCAGTTAACTTATCAAAGAACATTCAACTTTGGAGGGCAGTCTAGTTTCTCTTTCAATTTGCCAGCTTCTTCACAGAGTAATTACTTGCAGATTACCAATTTCAATGCAGGTAATTCGGTTCCTGTATTGTATGACTTTACCAACAATCAGTACTATAAAGCAAATACAGGTGTTGCAGGGACCTTACAATTCTATTTGCCCCCAAGCACAACTTCTAATGAATATGTACTGGTGAGTGAGGATGCCTCTGTGAATGGGGTTAGCGCTATTACCAGCTTTCAACAACGCAACTTCATTAATTATGCACTGCAATCAAATCAAGGAGATTACCTGATTATTTCTAATAAAGCATTGGGACTCACTAGTGGTGGTTCGGTGTACAATTACCTGCAATACCGTATTGGTACCGGTTTCAATGCAAAGATTTATGATATAGATGAGTTAGAAGACCAGTTTGCCTTCGGGATAAAGAAACATCCGTTGAGTATCAAAAACTTTGTGCGTTATACAAGTAGTGCATTTGCCAAAACACCAAATTATGTTTTGATAATAGGTAAGGGCGTTACTTACGATCAATATCGTGCTAACCAAAGTTCTCCTTTTGCAGATAAACTAAATCTGGTGCCTACCTGGGGTTGGCCAGCGTCAGATGCAATGTTGGTGTCCCCTTCAAAAGACCCTAACCCTACCGTTGGTTTTGGGCGTGTATCTGCTGTTACACAGGATGAAGTAAACATCTACCTCACCAAAGTAAAAGAGTATGAGGGGCAATTAGCACAGCCACAAACAGTTGAAGGCAGGGGTTGGATGAAGGATATTATTCATGTGGCTGGTGCCGATGACGCCTCACTGAACAGTACCTTGATACAATACCTCAATGGGTATCAAAATATCATTACTCAGCCATCTTTTGGTGCCAACGTTTTTAACTTCAACAAGACTACAACTGGTGCTGTAACCGGTGGCGCTAATGCACAACTAATAAATCTGATTAATAATGGCGTGGGTCTATTAACCTATTTCGGTCACGGTTCTTCTACTGTTGTGGACTATGCCTTTTTGAATACACCTTCCAATTTCAGCAATCCTGGTAAGTACCCTGTGTTTCTTGTAAATGGTTGTAGCGTAGGAAACTTTTTCGAGTTCGATACTGCTCGTATGTCAGTTATCAATTCCTATTCTGAGAAGTTTCTGTTTGCTCCGTCCTTGGGTGCTATCGGCGTGATTGCAAATTCGCATTTCGGACTTACCACCCATTTAGATACGTACACCACCGGATTTTATCGTTCTCTAAGTACCACAGGGTACAATGCTGGCGTCGCAACGAATATGTTAGCTGCTATTGATAACCTTAAAAGAGCAGCGGGCGGAAGTTTTAACGATTATTATACCCGTACTCATGCGGAGGAAACGGTCTTAGCAGGAGACCCGGCTGTAAGGATTTATGCAAGCAGTAAGCCTGACTTTGTGGTAGAACCACAGAATGTAGTGATCACTCCTTCAATACTTTCTGTTTCTAATATTTCTTTCACAGTAAAAGCGTTTCTATACAATATTGGTAAGTTTAGTACGGATTCTTTCGTGAATGTGACCATCACCAGGGTTTATCCCAATGGTACTACTGCACCTTTGTATAGTCAGAAAAGGGCCAACTTCGCTTTCTTAGATTCGGTCATACTTACAGTACCTATTGTTGGAAGCAGAGACAAAGGCATCAACCAGATTGTAGTTTCTATTAATGGCGATAAGTCGGTTGATGAAGTGACTTATAGCAACAACAACTCTACTACCTCATTCTCTATCTTTGACAATGGCATTACGCCTGTCTATCCTTACGATTATGCTATCGTGAACAAACAAAATATTCAACTGATTGCCTCTACAGCCAATCCGCTCACGCCCACCAATACTTATGTGATGGAGTTGGATACAAGTGCATTGTTCAAAGCGCCGTTGTTGAGTCAGAGGGTTACTTCCAGTGGAGGGGCAATCAGTTTCCCACTTTCCACTTTCACTTTCACAGACAGTACCGTGTACTATTGGCGCGTTGCACAAGTGCCTGCAAGCGGGACTTATGTATACAATACCAGTAGTTTTGTGTACCTCAAAAATGCAAGTTCAGGCTTCAATCAATCCCATGTCTACCAGCACCTCAATTCTTCAATGAGTAGGATGTATCTGGATAGTTCCAGCAGGCAATGGGGCTTTTTGCCAGACAGTAACAACGTGCTGATGCGTCTGGGAATTTACCCTACTTCAGCAACTGAAGATGCCCAGCTAGCAACACTTGTTAATGGAATAATTGTCGCACAAAGTGCTTGTGTTGGACATTCTATCATATTCAATGTCTATGATCCTTTGACTTTGTTGCCTTTGTACAATCAGTCCAACCCATCTACCATCCCGGGCGATCAAGTTGGTAAGTTTATGGGTAGTGCAGCAAATTGTGCAAGTCCAGATAAGACATTCAGGCAATACAATTTCGAGTTTCAGTTGTTTGATGCGCCAAGCAGGCAAGCAGTCAAGGACTTTATGGACTGGATACCGAAAGGATATCTTGTTACGGCAAGGCTGAACTGGGATATGGGGCTTCCCAATATCCCTTACGCTAGTACCTGGGCTGCGGATTCTACCATCTATGGCGATACAACCCTATACAGAAGTTTCAAATCATTGGGCTTTTACGACTTGGACTCCTTTTATAAGCCTAGAACATTTGGGTTGATATATAAGAAAGAAACACCTGCTTTCAAACCTAAATGGTTATTTAGTGATGGAGTCAACGACGCACCCGAACTGAGTATGAATGTAATTGGCACCGATACGTTGGGTTATGTTACTTCGCCCCAATTTGGCCCTGCTTCCAGATGGAATCAACTGAAATGGAGAGGCAGTTCATTGCAATCTAAACCAACCAGTTCCTTCAATATCTATGTGATTGGAATAGATACGGTGGGCAATCAAACGCCATTGCTCAGTTTCAATAATACGATTCAGGATGTAGATATCTCTTCCATCAATGCTGTGCAGTATCCTTATATCAAACTGATTCAGCGCAACGTAGATAGCTTGAACCTCTCCC
>CANGFK010000076.1 GCA_947452925.1 Chitinophagaceae bacterium
AATCCCCACTTTTTTCTTAGTACAGTATCCAGTAAGAACTTACTTGCACAGGCGGGTGCTCCGTTTACACTGTTGTAAGCCCCCATGATACTGTAAACCTTTCCTTCCTTCACAAGACTTTCGAAAGCAGGCAGGTAGGTGTCGAACATATCGGATTTACTTACAACGGCATCAAAAATGTGGCGGTTATGCTCACTGCCGCTGTGCACAGCATAGTGTTTTGCTGTGGCAATTACCTTAAAATACTTAGGGTCATTACCTTGCAAACCGTTAACAAATGCTACTCCTGTACGAGCCGTCAAAAAAGGATCTTCGCCATAAGTCTCTTGGCCACGGCCCCAACGAGGATCTCTGAAGATGTTTATGTTGGGCGTCCAGAAGGTCAAACCTTGATAACGCTTTCTTTCACCTTTGCGAACGTGTTCTTCGTGCTTGGCACGGGCTTCTGTAGAAATAGCGTCTGAGATTTCATATACTAGTGATGGATTCCACATAGCAGAAAGAGCGATTGCTTGTGGAAATACGGTGGCAACTCCATCTCTTGCAACACCATGCAAACATTCATTCCACCATTCGTAAGCTGGAATGCCCAACCGTTCAACGGGCTTTGCATTGTTTTGCATCAGCGCCAGTTTCTCTGTCAGGGTTAAATGACTTACTAAATCTGCGGCTCTTTTCTCGAATGAAAGAGTTGTATTTTGGAAGAGGTATTTTTTGTTTAAAGCACTGTCATTTTGTGCAAGCGAGCTTGTTGAGAAGCCAAGGCTGAAGGCAAGTAATGCGATAGTAATTTTTTTCATAAATGTTTTATTCGAACAAAGACTTTTGAAAACAGAATAAGTTAAATGATTACAGACCTAGAATTTAAACACGGATGGATGAATTGTGAATAAAGGCTTGTGCAAAGAGATGGGGGAGGGCAGGAGTAACCGGAAAGAAGAAGTAGGGTGGTTGTACTGGTAATATTTCCTTTAAGGAAAGGCATTGAATTCAACGCCTTTCCTTAAAGGAAATATTGTTAGTCTTCTGTTTTGCGCCACAGGTCTGGCGTTGAAAGTGCTTCGTCAGAAACTTGTTTCAGGTAAAGAAACAGTTGCATTTTATAACCCGTAAGCCATTTGATACTTGTTTCAATTATTGCTTTTCCTAGTTTATCTGTTGTGCCCCAAGGATATAGCACGTCTTTTGTAGCTAAATCTTCTTCAGTAATCGTAGCGAAAATCTGATTGACTAAATCTATCTGTGCATCAAATGTTGCGGCTGCATTTTCGAGGGTTACTTGTGGAGCATTCTCTCTAAGCTTCATTAGAAAAGGACGGGCTTCTGTTTCGTTGCTCTGCCAGAACAAAAGCATCCCTGTTCCTGCACCACTTAGATATTGAAGCAACTCGATGATGCTTCTCACATTTTCTTTCGGTCTGAAGTCTGCTGCTCCTGCGGGCACTTTAGTACTCAATCGCTTGATAAGCCTTAATTCTTTAATGATACTTTCTTGTAAAATCTCTTTTAGCATACTGTAATTATTTTGTGCAAATAGAAGACATTCGCAGCAAACTACAATTACCCAAAGAGTAACAATTAGCAAGCAATCTCAAGCATACCCAGATATACTAACTTAGAAGTTCAGTGAAAATACTCACCAATCTGTTGCTGGAAACAGGCTTGATAATATAGTCGCTGACAGCAGTTATGTTTCTCGCCCTATCCCAATCGCGCATGTCTATAGACGAGCTGACTACATAGATGGTGATGGTTTTACCAATTCGAGGTTTTAATGGTAAGTAGGCTTCCAGAAATTCCCACCCATCCATAACTGGCATATTGATGTCTAGAAATATCACGTCTGGCAGGAGGGCTGTCAGGTTGTTATCCAGAGTCCTTGTTATGTAATAGAGGGCTTGCTCGCCATCGTCAAAAAACATAACCTTGTGCACCAGATTGGTGTAAGTAATCTCTTCTTTTGCCAAGAATTGATAGATGAGGTCATCATCAATAATGCATACGCTGTCTATTTTACTTTTGTTCATAGTGTTTCTATTTCATTGAATTTAATAATAAATTTTGCTCCTTTGTTGGGTTCACTTTCAATAGCGATACTGCCACCAAGTGACTTTATCTGGTGTTTGGTAATGAACAGGCCAATGCCGCGTGCATCTGAATTGTGGTGAAAAGTTTTGTTCAGCGTAAAAACTTTACTGCCATATTTTTTCAAATCCAATCCCATTCCATTGTCGGCACATTCTAGTATTATCAATCCGTTGTCTTCTTTTCTGGTTATAAAGGAAACGCTCAGTTTTCTTTCGGGAGACGAATACTTTATGGCATTTGTAAGCAAGTTCAATAATATACTTTCCAGATACATCTTTGGATAGCTGATTGATTCACACGCCGAAAAATTGTAGGTAATAGAAGCCTGTGATGAAGTGATTTCTGCGCTCAGGCTTATCATTAGATTCTGTAATACTTTTTCAAAGCTTAATTCGTCTTTATGTATTTCAAAACTTTGATTAATGTTTACGACTTCACTCAAGTTTTGAACCGTATTTGAAAGTTGTTCTGCTACAGAAAATAGCTTCAAAAGCAAATCTTCTTTACTCTCCTGGTCTTTCGTTCTAGAATATAAATCCCTTAGTGATATTAAATTTCCCGTTGGAGAACGGAGATTGTGTGAAACGATATAGGCAAAATCTTGCAGCACATTGCGTTTGTATTCTAGCCGTTTAGATAGTTTGTGCAGTCTATCAATGTTTGCAGTCAGTTCTATCTCGTTTTTTCTTATTGAGGTTATATCTTTAGTAATGGTGAGCACGCTTTCAACTCCTCCTTCATTATTAAAAAGTGGTATCATTTCTACCTTAAAATAACCTTGCCCTTTCAGTTCCGTCGTCGACTCTATTTCATAGGTTATGGTTTCTTTTTTAATCAGAACAGCCTTCAACGTATTCACAAACATTTCAGTATGAGGATGTTCAGGCAAAACCTCTTCTGGTGTTTTGCCAATGTAAAAAGACAGATCTGTATTAGAGAAAAATCCAAGGGAGTCATTCACAAACTTATAGGTAAGGTCACTTCCAAAGAGGGTAATAATGTCTTTGTTATGATTTACTAAAGCCTTGAACTGTGCTTCACTTTCCCTTAGTTTTTCGTTGCTGTTCTTCAACTCTTTAGTTTGTTCTTCGATGATGACTTGTAGTTGTGCCGGAGATTTCAGGCTCAGTGCTTTTGGTAATATCTTGTACAACACAACAACCGTAGCAGTAGAAACAATGGCTGTAATTGCTAATATGAGCGCGTTTAATCTGTAAATAGGAAACCAGAACATCACTGCATCTGCAATGTGGCTCAAGCCACAGAATACTATAAAAAGACAAAAAAGAGCTAGCACTCTTGTATAAGGAAAATCTTTTCTTCTTCTGATAAAAAGAAAAATCATCAGTGGGATAGCCAGATAACTGATGCCAATATTGATGTCTGAAAGAATGTATGTCCATCCTTGCAAATTATCCCATCTGCCACATTTCCATCTTGGCATAAATCCCGATGGATCTATGAGTTTAGTAAAGAAATCAAGAATCGAAGTCATAGTAGTTATTATAGTGTTCTGAATTAATCCTCAAAAAAAAGTGCAAGCCCAACGATTACTACAACACAAAGCTTTGTTGTTGTAGACTTTATCAGACTTTTTATACCTAAAACAGAAAAAAGAGGGGAGTAGGGGGAAACGATAAACCAAATTCTTATGCTAAAGTAAAGACTTTTGTTGGAATAAACTTGTTTGGGTATCTCTAAAAGCGGAATTTAATATTGAATAGATAGAAATATCCACTAGGACGGCATATTTACCTTGTCAAAAGGCATGTTACCTTCAGGATTATCTCCATAATGTTTAGGATAATGGTCATTATGTTGAAGATAATAACTGTTATGTTTGATATAATGGGCATTAAGTTCAGGATAATGGTCATTATGTTGAAGATAATGACCATTATGTTTGATATAATGGCCATTAAGTTTAGGATAATGGTCATTGTGATGAAGATAATGACCATTATGTTTGATATAATGTCTAAAGCAGAAGGTAATAACTATTTTCTAAGATGAAAAATGGTACTATATAACAGGAAAACGCGGTTGGATATGTTGCAGCCGTTTGGAAGGTGTGGTATAATCAGTACATTAATTACTCTGGATAGATATAAAAAATGGACCCCAACAATAAAAACTTTTACTTTAGCCCCCCAATGAGAGAATCTGAACAATCATTTTTATGGAAGTCTTCCTTCGAAAAGTCCCCCGTGAGGTATGCCTTTTTTGGTGGGGTGGTACTGGTTATTTGTATTTTGTCTGTGTTGCCTGCATTTTTTGATTTGATAGAACATAGACACGGTATTGTGCTGAATGACCTGGTATTGCAGTGGCTGCCTGCCATCAATTTGTCTGTTCCTGTTTTTGTAGTCATCTGGTCTATGGCATTACTGTTGGCCATAAGGTGTTTGCAAAATCCGTATACATTTTCGCTTTTTCTGTGGAGCTTTCTGTTCTTAACGCTATCCAGAATAATTACAATCTCGCTTGTTCCTTTGGATGCACCACTGAACCTGATACTGCTAAAAGATCCTCTGTCAAATTCATTTTATCGAGGGCCATTCATTACCAAAGACTTATTCTATTCTGGGCACACCTCCACACAGTTTCTCATGTTCCTGTGTTTGCAAAGACGCTGGGAGAAGGCAATTGCTCTATGTTCTACGGTTGCAATTGGTATAATGGTGTTGGTACAGCACGTGCATTATACTATTGACGTGGTTGTAGCACCTTTCGGTGCTTATCTCGCATTCTATCTAGCTAAGAAAATAGTGAATAAGGCCTTCAGGTGAAATAAATAACCTTACTATTCTCTAGCTTGTAGTTGCATAGACGTTAATAATCAGGATGGCTATATCCAGGTCGTGCCTTACTGCATCGATGGTTTCTCCAAATAGATAATCTTTTAAGCCTCTGTGTCGGTGTGCGCCTACAATCAGTAAATCGGCGTTGGCTTCTTTCACCAATCGCACAATCTCTTTCACCCTGTTTCTATACCCAAGTTGTGTGGTTACTTTATAGCCCAATGCTTCTAGTTGTTGGGCATAAACTTCCAAGCGATGCCTGTCTTTCTGGGTTTCGGCATCATCACTGGATGCTCCTAGGTAATTGGCAGAAACACTTTCTATAATATGTAGCAGGGTATAGTTTGCTTCTTTCTTACCTTGAGCAATAGCCTCTGATATCAATCTGCCATCATTATTGCTGAAATCCAACGCTACCACTATGTTGTGTATAGGGCGGGTAGAAAGGTTGTCTAGCGGTAATGCTTCGGGGTGCATATCGGTAGTGTGGCTCAGTCTTCTTTTTTGTATCAGAGGGAGCAATGCCATCGTTGCAAAAAGCCAGACAAGGAATATTGCTAGTGCACTTACGCCAATTTTTCCAATGGCATTGCCTTGCCCGTTGTAGATGTCCATCATTTTGTTAGCAACTAACTGGGCATTTAGAAATATCAGAACAGTGGCTATCGACCAAGCCGCAATTTTCATTCTTAAGTTGATGGCAAATTCGCCCATCGTTGTTTTATCACTTACAAAATGTATCAATGGAACAATGGCAAACCCTAGTTGAAGGCTCAATATTACTTGACTAAAGATGAGCAAGTCATCTACCTTACTATCGCCGTACAATAAGATTACTGCCACAGCTGGTGTGATGGCTATCGCACGGGTAATTAGTCTTCTCAGCAATGGATCGATACGCAAACTAAGGTATCCTTCCATTACTATTTGTCCTGCTAGTGTTCCGGTGATGGTAGAGCTCTGACCAGATGCAATCAACGCAATGGCAAACAGGGTAGGAGCAATCTTGTTTCCCAATAAAGGACTCAACAAGCGATACGCATCTTCAATCTTGGCAATACCTGTATTTCCTGTGGTGTAAAAGACACTGGCAGCTAATATCAGAATGGCGGCATTTACAAAGAAGGCACCATTCAGGGCAATGAAACTGTCAATGAAATTATATTTAAGTGCACGCCTGATTCCTGCCCAACCAGTTTTTATTTTTCTAGTCTGTACCAATGCAGAGTGTAGGTATAAGTTGTGAGGCATAACCGTAGCACCTATGATTCCCACGGCTATGTAAAGTGAATCTCGGTTGAGTTTGGTTGGTATAAATCCAATGGCAACTTGCCCGAAATCGGGTTTGGCAAATACCAGCTCCAAGAAAAAGGAGACGGCAATGATTAGTACTAATGATATGATGAATGCTTCTAACTTTCTGATGCCCAGTTTTTGAAGCCACATCAAGAGAAACGTATCCAGAACGGTGAAGCAGACACCCCATATTAAGGGTAGTCCTGTTAATAAATGTATCCCTATTGCCATCCCCAATACCTCGGCAAGGTCACAGGCGGCAATGGCTAATTCGGCCAAGATGTATAGACAGAAATTGATTAAAGGAGGATAGACTTCTCTGTTTGCTTGCGCCAGATCTTTCCGCCGCACAATGCCCAAGCGTGCACTAAGGTTTTGCAGGATAAGTGCCATAAGGTTACTCATCAGCAAAACCCATATCAACTTGTAGCCAAATTGTGCTCCACCCTGTAAGTCTGTAGCCCAGTTGCCGGGATCCATATAGCCCACGCTTATCAGGTAGGCTGGACCAAAATAGGCGAGTATTCTTTTAAAGCCACTTCTGTTCAAGGTGGTGTCTACCGAAGAGTTTGCATCTCCCAATGATGTATCTTTCAAATGTGTTGTCATGTTGTAGAATTTATGGTTGGGATTTTTTTGTTACAAATAAGGCTAACGCCAGTTCACGACTGATAGTAAAAGTTTGCCCGGAATTGGTTTCTATTTCTAGTGAGTTGTCGAAAGAAAATTTCTTTTTAATGGTGATGGATGTTCCTATTGCTATGTTTTTATGAGTCAACAATTCCAATAACTCTGTAGACTGGCTTCCTACAGCACTCACTTTAGCAGTTTCACCAATAGGCATATCTACTAGATTTATCTGAGGTTGAACTTGTATCTTACCATTGCTGTCTGGGATGGGGTCTCCGTGAGGGTCAAACTTGGGATTGCCTAGGAAGTTATCTAGTCGTTCTATCAGTAACTTACTGGTTATATGCTCCAGTTCCTCTGCAATAGCGTGTACTTCATCCCACCCAAACTGGAGTTTTTCTACCAGAAAGTATTCCCACAGACGATGTTTCCGTACGATGCCTAGCGCCACTTTTTCGCCTTCATTACTGAGGGAGAAGCCTTTGTATTTTTCGTAGTTGAGAACTTGTTTGGTATTCAGACGCTTCAACATATCTGTTACCGAAGCTGCTTTGGTATTCAGTTTAGCCGCCACATCATTTGTGCTTACGGTTGAATCTGTTTGTTGCAGGTGATAGATTGTCTTTATATAATTTTCTTCGGTGGTTGATAAGTTGTCCATCTTGAATAAATATTTTAGGCAAATCTAAAATATTTATTCAGTTGGACTAATAATATTTTTGTAAAGTTTATTAGTATACCAATTGTCAGCAAACAACAGTTTATATTAGTGATAAGTCTTTGAGGGCAAAGAGGGGATATAAATGAATCACAACACAAAGAATTTGCTTTGCTGATGACGATTAGTGGTAGCTTGAAAATGGAGTATAATAACTAGGAACTTACTTTTCCTAATACATAAAGCTGCGATAAGTCGGGTGCAGGGCTTCCGCCTTTTTTCTCAAGGGTAATAGCGAATATGTCGGCTTGTTGGGTGTTTTTTAGTTTGCAAACACCATTACAGTCATTCAGCATACCTGCATCAATTGGCTTTCCTTTCACCAAAGCCCATAGTTGGTATTGTTTGCCTTCGGGTGCTTTTGTAAGTTTATTTGCCAACACATATACGTCTTTGGATTTGCTGTTCCAATATACCGTTGCCAAGTTGTTTTCCTTGCCAGCAATACCTTTCATAGCTACTTTAATTACGTTGGTGTCGCTCATTAATTGTAGACTGTTACTTATTTCTTGGTATTTGGCTTGAATGTTATTATTGTCTGTGAATAGGGCATTCTTTTCGTTTAATAAGGCAACTACCTGTTTGTTTGTTGCGTTATATTGTCTGAAGAAATATACATTCATGGCTGCACTCACTACAAAAAGTATGATAGATGCCGCTGCGATGTACTTGAACATATTGGCAGACTTAGAGGGGATAGGTTTCAGTGGCATGGCTACTACTTTCGCTTCGGTAGTTGCCTCTTCTTGTGTGTTTTTTTTATCAATTAATTCATCCTGCAGGGCAAGCATCAGCTTGTCTTTTGTAGTTGTAGCGGGGTCAATGGCATTTGCAAAAGCCGCTGTCTCAAGTGAGGCTTCAAATGAATCTATAGCAGCTTGTATTTCGGGATGAGCGCTTTTCAGTTGCTCCAGTTCAGCAACTTCTTGCGCATCAGCTAGTCCCAAAACATAGCTTTCTATAATGCCACTTGATATGTATTCTTCGATGTTCACTTATTCTTTTATTACTGTTCTTAACTGAATTAATGCATTTCGTAACCTTGTTTTGACTGTGCCAAGTGGGATGCCCAGCATCTTGGCAATCTCATCCTGCGTATATCCTTGAAAGTAGGCTAGTTCCACCAACACCCTGTATTCTTCTCTCAGTTGATGCACTACTTTTCTCAATCCTATCTGGTCTACGGGTAGTTGTGTGCTGCCCGCTGAATCTTGTTTTATTGCCGTCAGTTCCTGATTCTGCTGGCTATTTTGATAAGCTTTACTCCTCACCGTATCTATCGATGCATTTCTGGAGATATTCAGCATCCAGGTAAATAACCTTCCTTTGGTATCATCGTAGCTTTCTATCTGCCGCCAGATTTTAATAAAAACCTCTTGCAGTACATCATTTGCTAACTCCACTTCCGACACAATATTATGAATAACTGACAGTAATGCGCCACTATAGTTGTCGTACAGGTAACTATACGCCGTTTGATCCCGCTGCTTGAGCAATAGTACCAACTCTGTTTCGCTATATTTTTTTACGGCCTCCAAACTGTACTGATATGTTAAGTGATGCCGCAAGTAACTCTTTTTTTAATCATTATCGATTAATTCAATTTACTAAAAAGGATAAATATGTTTTTATAGTAAAGCTAAAAGGGCTAGCTAATGTTAGATAGCCCTTTTTGAGGATGCTGCATCGGGTTCTTTACTATTTCTGTACCACCTGACCTTCTAGTGTGTATACTAGTTTGCCAACACTTCCAATCAAGTTGCTTGGCAACCCGTTCTTCTGTGCGCCTTTTACTAAATCTCCCACAAACTGATCGAAATCGGCAGTGCTTGCTTTGGTGCCCATACGTGAGTTGGTGGCAGGATTGTGTGCCTTCACCATGTCCATTCCAGTATAGGTGTAGTCTTTTGCTCCTGTAGCTACGCTGAAAAAGTCGGTGAGGTTCATACTCAATTCATTAAATCCACTGAAATTGCTTTTACCTACTTCGCCCAGCAATACAGAGAAGAATTTGTTGTTCAATGCAGGATCAGCCGCTATCACAAAGATGGTGCTGTCCACTACCGAGCGAATGCCTAATCGTCCAGTTTCAATCATGGCGCCTGATGAACTTGCAGGATCTTTTACCATTGCGGTTCCGCCCAGGCTGTCATACAGCGTTGGTACTGAACTGGTGCTTTTCTTGCACGATGTCATTGTGGTGCTGAGAGCAATTGTTGTTGCCACGATAGCCATTACGGCCATTACTGTGCTGAAAGTTAATTTTTTCATCTTTTTGTTTTTTGAATTAATTAAAATAAATGGTTAAAAAAATGGTATGCCTTGTACGTAAAAGAGGTAGCTGCAACGGGGCAGCCACTTGCCAGTTGGTCTTTGCCAGGCAGAAAGCGCGTACCAGCGTATGGCAAGCCGAGGTTGAGATTGCCAATAATTTGTTCGGCAGAAGTCTTTGCCGGATAGTAGGTGAAGACAACTAATTTACCTGCAGGATTGCACAATACGTGATCGATACCCTTTTGATGGTACAGAAACGCAGTGATTTTTGCAGCATCATCCTTGTTCAACTCCTGCCTGAAGTCTACTCTTGCCATTATCCGCATGTCGGCATTTATTGGTTTGGGGCGTGTAACCAAGTAAATGTGTACTGCGAGTACGACCACCAACATTCCGAATGTGATGCATGTTCCTGCCAGAACTTTTCTTAATAATCCTTTTTTCATGACTCTTTTTTTAATTGCGATTAATGTTTGTACCGAATAAATCTTGGTTGCGCAACCTTTAAAATTTTACAGTACCATGACAATTACGAGAAATGAGGCAGGTTGGATTTAATTAACTGAAAAAAGATTTAAAAAATAAATATTGCTTCGCGAGATAGGAACTTGAGAAGGGATTTAATGCTTGTTTAGTTTGATAGTATGGTGATAATGTTCAGGATAATCTAGATAATGCTCAAGATTACGCGCATAATGTTTGAGATTATGTAGATAATGTTTAGGATTATGCGCATAATGTTTAGTGTAATGTCCATTATGTTTGAGATAATGTTCATTACATTGTAGTTAATAACTCATCATAGAGGTAAAAGAGGAGTAT
>CANGFK010000077.1 GCA_947452925.1 Chitinophagaceae bacterium
ATTTAGTTGTGGTAAATAAAAAAGCCCCAGCCAATAATGGTGGGGCTTTTTAGACTTTTTGTCAAAAAGGATTATGCTTCTTCACTTCCTTCTGTTTCTGGTGCAGAAACTTCAGCTACTGCTTCAACAGCAGGAGCAGCTTCTACCTTACGAACATAAGGTTGATTACGGCGATCTTTTTGAGTTTTCTTGTGTGCTGCAGATCTACGGTTGATGTCTGATTCATGCTGAAGATGCCAATCTTGGAACTTCACCATTGCTGCTGCATCATCAAACAAACCAAGTTTTACACCACGCAATAGATGCTTCAAATACAGTACTCCCTTGAAAGAAAGGATACGACGAACAGTATCAGTTGGTTGTGCACCTTTGTGCAACCATTCTAATGCTTTCTGACGATCTAACTGAATTGTTGCAGGTACTGTAAGTGGATTGTAAGTACCAACCTTTTGGATGAATTTACCATCTCTAGGTGCACGGGCATCAGCAACTACTATAAAGTAGAAGGGCCTTTTTTTACTACCGTGTCTCTGTAGTCTAATCTTTACTGCCATAGTTAAATAGAAATTTAGTGGCGTTATTAAATTGGGTTTAAAAATAAGGCGGCGAAAATAAGTATCTTCAAGCACAAATGAGAAATAAAAGTGTAATAAAATTATTATTTTCGGTAAAATTCTTTTACAACACCTCCAAAATGTATAATCTACCATCAAAAGAGGTTTCGAAAACTGACAATATCTTCAATTAATAACCGTTAGTCTATTGCCTGCACGGTGTCCGTCTATATTGACGTTGAGGATATTCGTATATTGCGGCGAATTTTATTATATGAAGATAACGGAGCACATAGAACAAGCGAAGGATACTTTAATTTCATTCGAAGTATTGCCGCCACTGAAGGGAAAGACAATTAATAGCGTTTATGATCATCTAGATCCATTGATGGAGTTTAAACCGAGTTGGATAAACGTTACTTATCATCGCAGTGAAACAATGTTTAAGAAAAAGGCCGATGGAACATTCGAGAAAGTAGAAGTACGGAAACGCCCTGGTACGGTAGGTATCTGTGCTGCGATAATGAATCATTACAAAATAGATGCAGTCCCTCATATTATCTGCGGAGGATTTACCAAAAGGGAAACAGAAGATGCATTGATTGATCTCGACTTTTTAGGAATTGATAACGTTCTTGTTCTTCGTGGTGATGCCGCAAAGAATGAAGCGAGTTTTGAACCAGAAAAAGATGGCAATAATTATGCAAGTGACTTATTGGAGCAAGTAATTAATATGAATCATGGTATTTATATTGATGAAGATATAAAAAATGGTGGCAAAACAAAGTTCTGTGCAGGGATAGCTGGCTATCCGGAGAAGCATTTTGAAGCACCTAACTTAGAAATTGACTTAAAGATGCTAAAACAAAAGGCAGATGCAGGTGCGGGTTACATCATGACGCAGATGTTTTTTGATAATCAGAAGTTTTTCGACTTCGTTAAAGCTTGTAGAGATTTAGGTATTACCATTCCTATTATTCCAGGTTTAAAACCAATTACTAATAAGAAACAGTTGTCTGTATTGCCTCGAATTTTCCATGTGGATATACCAACAGATTTGAGTAATGCCATCATGAAGGCAAAAACAGATGCAGAGTGTGAGCAGATTGGAACCGAATGGTTGATTCAACAGAGCAAAGAATTGAAGGCGTTTGGCGTACCTGTATTGCATTATTACACATTGGGCAAACCGAAGGTGATTTGGAATACAGTTAAAGAGGTGGTGTAGGTTGTGTTCAGTTGAACCGCTATCCGTCAACCGTTAACCGCGATCGGCATATCTTCTGTCAACAGTAATACGGTCAGCGGTTAACAAAGAAAAATTATGAAAAAGTCTGCAGCTATATTTCTTGCAAAGAGTGCTATTAAGGCGCCTGATAAAGAGCATCGTCGTAAGATTAACTTCAATATTGGGAAGTATAATGCGGCTGTTCCATTGGGTAAAGCACAGTTTACTGACTTGATGAAGGTGAGGGAGCTTGCAAAAAACATTAAGTGGGACGCTATAGAACACCTGGATAAACACCTTGAACTATTTGAAAAGCAAATTACAGCAAGGGGTGCAAAAGTTTTGTGGGCAAGAGATGCGGCAGAAGCACTTAAGTACGTTGGAAATATCTGTAAAGAAAAAAAATGCAAGTCTGTAGTGAAGAGTAAGAGTATGGTTACAGAGGAAATACACCTCAACCATTTCTTGGAGGAACACGGCATTGAAAGCGTAGAGACAGATCTTGGGGAATATATTCAGCAGTTGGACGGGGAAGCGCCTTACCATATTGTCACTCCCGCAATGCATAAAAATAAAGAGGATGTTGCTAAACTTTTTGCAGAGAAATTGGGCACACCTCACGATTTAAATCCGAAGGAACTGACACTTGTTGCCAGAGAAAAGCTCAGAGAAAAGTATATTCAGGCAGAAGTTGGCGTTACTGGCGCAAACTTTATTGTTGCAGATATTGGTGGGGTGGCAGTAACGGAAAATGAGGGTAATGCACGCCTTAGTTGTGCCTTTCCAAAGACTCATATCGTTATTGTGGGGATAGAAAAGGTTATTCCTTCTATGACTGACCTTGCTTTGTTCTGGCCATTGCTGTCAACCTTTGGTACTGGTCAAAAGGTAACTGTTTACAACTCCATTATCACGGGTCCGAAACAAGCTACTGAAACTGATGGACCCGAAGAAATGTATGTGATACTGTTGGATAATGGTAGAACTAACCTTTTGAAGAATCCTAAGACTAGAGAATCTCTATATTGTATTCGTTGTGGGGCTTGCCTGAATGCTTGCCCTGTTTACAAAAACATTGGTGGCCATAGTTACGACACCACTTACAGTGGCCCAATTGGTAGTGTCATTACGCCTCACCTTAGTGGGATGAAGGAGTTTAAACACTTGAGCAACGCTTCTTCTCTTTGTGGTAACTGCACCGAAGTTTGCCCCGTTCGCATTAATATTCATGAGATATTACTGGAGAACAGGCATGAAGCAGTAGAATCTGGTGTAGGAAGTCTGACAGAACGCGTTGCCTGGAAGGTTTGGAGACTGGCTAGCCTGAATCGGTTTATTATGAATAGCGGTAATGGACAACTAAAGAATTGGGTAGTAAACAGGACTTTCAAAGCCTGGACTGAACAAAGAAGTGACTTAGATTTCAGTCAAAAGACTTTTAATCAGCTATGGAAAGAGAAGGTTGGGAAAAAAGAATCTACATAATATAAACACGTTCGTATATTTAGTCAATAAGCAGTTAATTTATGAAGCGCGAGATAATTCAAAAAGCATTTACAAGTGAAGAGGAATACTTTGCATTTGAAGAAAAAAGTGAATTGAAGCACGAGCTTTATAACGGAAACTTAATTAAAATGAGCGGTGTATCAATAGATCACAATGAGATTACTTTAAACATAGCAATCCTATTCAGGCAATTACTAAAAGGAACAGAATTCAAGGTATTTATTGAAGCTGTAAAAGTTAAAAATCCCCTTGGCAATTTCTTTTATCCCGATGTAATGGTTTGTCATCCAAACCCCGAAAAATATTTTAGCACCGAACCTATCTTATTGGTTGAAGTGCTATCTGAAAATACTAGGAAATACGACTTAGTAGATAAATTTATTCAATATCAAAAAATAGAAACCCTGCAATACTATCTATGCATTGAACCCGAGCAACAGGTAGTAATCCTTTTTAATAAAGATGCTGATGGCGATTGGGTTACAGAAACATTTACCAAAGATGCAGACTCCATAAACCTTCCACAATTAGGCACTTCATTTACTTTGAAACAAATTTATAATCCGGAATAACCCGTGCTGCTTTATACCAATGATACTTCCTCCCGGTTACAATATACCATTAGCTTTATAGAAAGTATTATTGGGCAACAGATAGTAGTTACTACAGATAAAGAACTTTACTTTCTCGAACATTCAATTAAAATAAATTATAGTCCAGATAAAATTTGCGACACAGAATACCATATCATTCCGCATACATTACTCTTTGAAAAAACCATAATTCCTTTAGAAATAATTGTTACTAAATGTAGGAACAACCCTTGTTTCTTTGTTTCTCAGGATAATCATGGCTTCGATGTATTTGCTGCTATCTTCTATCTGATTTCCCGTTATGAAGAGTATCTTCCTCATCAAAAAGATATGTATGGACGATATGCGCACACAAATTCTCTAGCTTATCAACACAACTTCCTCAATAAGCCTTTAGTTAACTATTGGATTAAAGATTTGGTGCAACAACTGACTAATGGTTATCAATCACCTCAGTCGGAATCACACTCTTCTGCTTCTGAACTTATAACTTATAACTTAAAACTTAAAACTGCCTTTTCCTTCCTTCCCACCTACGATATAGACATTGCCTTTGCCTACAACCATCAGTCAATAATTAAAAATATTGGGGGCTTTTTTAAGGATTTATTGAAGGCAGATATAGAAAAAGTAATAGAACGAGCAACTGTTTATAGTGGAACCAAACAAGATCCATTTGATACCTATCAATGGCTGGATACATTGCATCAAGAACACCATTTAGCGCCTATTTATTTCTTTTTACTAGCTAATAAAAAAGGCATTTACGATAAAAACATTCCTCCTACTAAAAAAGCAATGCAGCAATTGTTGCAACAACATGCAGCAACTTATTCGGTGGGTATACATCCTTCGTGGCAGAGTGGCGACAATAAATTGTTGGTGAACGAGGAGATAGAATCCATCAAAAAGATTACAAATAAACCTTGCAACATCAGCAGGCAGCATTATATACGCCTTACACTTCCCGATACTTATCGGATACTGATTCAAAATGGTATTACCCAGGATTATTCTATGGGATATGGAAGTATCAATGGTTTTCGGGCATCTGTAGCTTCGCCGTTTTATTGGTATGACCTAGAAAAAGAGGCAGTTACTTCGCTGAAACTGTATCCTTTTTGTTATATGGATGCCAACTCGTTCTTCGAGCAGCACCTTTCTGCCGAAGAAGCTGGCGAAGAATTGCAGTATTACCACGATACGGTCAAAGCAGTGGGTGGTCAGTTAATTACCATCTTCCACAACCATTTTCTAACAGAACAACCACAATGGAAACCTTGGCGTGAGATGTATTTGAGGTTTTTGGAGGGTAACTTTTAAAGGAGTTTTACGTTATAAGTTATACGTTGTACGTTTCTAGTAGTACTGTAGAAAGAAGATATATTTAATTCGATGACCGTATAACTTCCGACGTAAAACGTAAAACTCTCTTTCTTCCAACGTATAACTTATAACTCAAAACTTACAATTCTCTTTCCTACCTTCTAAAGTTCGGCATCATTCCAGGCATTTTGGGCATCTGACCTCCCCCTTTGTTCATCATACTCATCATCTGTTTCATTTGCTCAAACTGCTTGATAAATGCATTTACTTCCGCAACGTCTTTACCACAGCCCTTTGCGATGCGTATTTTTCGGCTCGGATTAATTAAATCTGGGTTAGCCCTTTCTTTCGGCGTCATACTGAATATGATACTTTCAAAACCTTTAAAACTATCATTGCTAATGTCCACATCTTTCATTGCTTTGCCCACACCGGGTATCATTCCCATCAGATCTTTGATGTTACCCATCTTCTTTATCTGCTGTAACTGGTCTAGAAAGTCCTGAAAATCAAATTGGTTCTTCCTAATTTTCGACTCAAGCTTCTTAGCCTGAACTTCATCAAACTGTTCCTGCGCCCTTTCTACCAAGCTCGTGATATCGCCCATCCCAAGGATACGCTGCGCCATACGTTCGGGATAAAAAATATCTAGCGTATCCATCTTTTCGCCACTGCTCATAAACTTTATCGGTTTATTCACAGTGTATTTGATGGTAAGGGCAGCACCGCCCCTAGTGTCGCCATCTAGTTTTGTAAGTACCACGCCATCAAAATCCAGGCGATCGTTGAAAGCCTTAGCAGTATTCACAGCATCTTGCCCCGTCATGGCATCCACCACAAAAAGTATTTCGGTAGGGTTCACAGCCGCCTTCAGGTTGGCGACTTCGGTCATCATCACCTCATCAACCGCCAAGCGACCAGCAGTATCTATAATAACAACATTTTTGTTGGTAGCCTTCGCCTCTTTGATGGCATTCAGCGCAATAGACACTACGTCTTTACTTTCTCTTTCCGAGTAAATAGGTACACCCACTTGCCCCGCAAGTACGGTCAATTGGTCAATCGCCGCAGGTCTGTACACGTCAGCAGCTACTAACAACGGACTTTTGCCCTTCTTTGTTTTAAGATAATTAGCGAGTTTTCCCGTAAACGTCGTTTTACCACTACCCTGTAATCCGGCAATCAAAATGATGGCAGGATTACCAGTAATATTAAATTGCGCTTCGGTTCCGCCCATCAATTCGGTCAGCTCATCCTTCACAATCTTCACCATCAACTGCCCGGGGCTGATTGCGTTCAGCACTTTCGCGCCAGCAGCCTTTTCTTTTACCTTGTCGGTAAACTCTTTGGCAATCTTAAAGTTCACGTCGGCATCAATCAAGGCACGGCGTATATCTTTAATGGTATTAGAAACGTTTAGATCGTTGATGCGCCCCTGTCCTTTCAGGTTTTTAAACGCGGTTTCGAGCTTATCACTTAATGAATTGAACATCTATTACAAATTTTTAGGTGTATCTTTTTTATACGATACCTTAATTAAAACACGAGTGCGTTAACACACGCCGCTCGATGAGCCTGCAAATATAAAAGCTTCGTAATTTATATAAGAAATAAGAATTAATAGAAGTTTGAAAAGGAAAGTAATTGCGTGAAAACATATAATGAAGCCCTTTTACTTGTTTTATCAATCAGAAGGAAATTTTTATTTGTCTACTTTATGGAATAATTAAATAACTGCATCTCATTATAAAATTGACAGTTATGAATACGAACATGATTTTATCCGCCGATGTCTTAGACATCATTTTTGATGGAAGAAACAAAGCGTATGGCGCTTACGACCTCCGCAAAACCTATCAGCAACGTATTGGGGCTGCTTTATTGGGTACTGCAGGACTTTGCCTTTTATTGTTTGCCTACCTGTTTGCAGGATCGGGGAAAAAGGTAGATAAAGGTGATTTCCCAACAATAGTGGTGGACTTATTACCACCGATTCCTGAGGCAAAGCCAGTTGTAATTCCACCGCCACCCATCCCTAAAACTCCCGAAGTGAAGGTGAAGATTACTGCATTTAACCCACCTCAAATTGTACCTGATGATAAAGTTACAGAGACGCCCCCCGAAGTAAAGACATTGGATGAAACACATATTGGACCTAAAACACAGGATGGACTAAATAGTGGCATCGATGTGGTTACCCCTCCCGAACAAACCACAACCGGTAATGGAAAAACATTAACAGCAATAAAGAATGACGATCCCGATGGGGTATTTATTCACGTAGAAAAGGAAGCAGAATTTCCCGGTGGAACGACTGCTTGGATGAGATACCTAGAGCGTAATCTGAATAGCAGTTTACCTTCAGATGCAGGTGCACCAACAGGAAGGTATACTGTAGTCGTTTCGTTTCTAGTAGACAAAAATGGCAACGTAAGTGAGGTTGTTGCAGAAAATAACCCACAATATGGTACTGCCGAAGAAGCAGTACGGGTAGTTAAAAAAAGCCATACCTGGACGCCAGCATTGCAAAACGGACACAATGTAGCTTACAGGGTTCGGCAGTCTATTACATTTGAAGTGCATGATAGCCCATAATCATATTAACCACATAGCCACAATAGTCACATAGGGTTTATAGTAGTTTGCATAAGAAAACATTGAATGGAAGAGGCTTATACTTACTCTAATCTATGTGACCTTTAAGTGAAACGAATCTTTCCTTACATATTATTTTCTATATGCCTATTGTGTCTATGTGGTGATAGTAGCAAATTTGAAAAAGTATTGTAAAGCCCCGTTGACATCTACTTATAAGCTACATTTGTTGCAAATTAGTACACATTGAGCATCACGATACATACCCACGAACTGGTAAAAAGCTACAAAGGTCGCACCGTAGTAAACAAAGTTTCTATTGACGTAAAACAAGGGGAGATAGTGGGTTTACTTGGGCCAAATGGTGCGGGCAAAACCACTAGTTTTTATATGGTGGTTGGGTTAATTAAGCCCGATGAGGGTACTGTTTTTCTGGATGACCAGGACATCACCAAACTGCCTATGTATAAACGGGCTCAAATGGGCATTGGATACCTGCCGCAAGAGCCAAGTGTGTTCAGAAAACTAAGTGTGGAAGATAATATTATGGCTGTTTTGGAGATGACAGACCTCAACAAAGAACAACGCAAAGAGAAATTAGAGACTTTATTATCTGAATTTAACCTGCACCACGTTCGTACCAATAATGGCGATAGTTTGAGTGGAGGTGAGCGCAGGCGTACAGAGATAGCAAGAGCATTAGCCGTGGATCCGAAGTTTATTTTGCTAGATGAACCCTTTGCCGGCGTGGATCCTATTGCTGTGGAAGATATTCAGGCAGTAGTGGCTAAGTTGAAATATAAGAATATAGGTATCCTGATTACTGACCATAACGTAAACGAAACCCTTTCTATCTGCGATAGGGCTTATCTGTTAATTGAAGGAAAGATTTTTAAACAAGGAACAGCTGAACAACTTGCGGATGACGAACAAGTACGTCGTCGTTATCTTGGAACCAACTTTGTCTTAAAGCGCAAAGACTGGATAATTGATATGGTGAAAGAACATGCTCATGATAAGAGTGAACAGTAATGATGATTGAATGATTTAAATGATAAAGAATGATAAATAAAGGTCTAAGAATCATTCAATCATTCAAATCATTCAATCACAACTTCAGCTTTTCATTATCCAGATGCCTCGTAGCATCACGAACATTCTTCTTTTCAAAATTCTTCTGTAAAGCGTCGGTAAGATTAACGCCTGTTTGGTTGGCAAGGCAGATAAGCACCCAAAGTACATCAGCCATTTCATCGGCTAACTCTTTGTTTTTATCACTTTCCTTAAAAGACTGCTCGCCATATTTCCTAACCATGAGGCGGGACAACTCTCCCACTTCCTCCATCAGTATTCCGAGGTTAGTCAGTTCATTAAAGTAACGAACACCCACTGTTTTTATCCAGTTGTCAACGTCGGTCTGCGCTTGTTCTATTGTCATTTCTATATTGTTTTTCTTAACCACAAAGGACACTAAGAAAAGTGACACAAGGAACACAAAGTTTTCTTTCTACCCTACAATCTTTGTGTTTCTTTGCGAAGAACCTTTGTGTTCTTTGTGGTTAATGCTGAATTTTTTATTCTTTGTTTTTCGAATCGATAGTGATGGTTACAGGGCCATCATTCAACAGCCTCACTTTCATATCTGCCCCAAAGATGCCAGTCTGTATATGTTTGCCGAGATCTTTTTGCAGTTGTGCAATCATAGCTTCGTACAACGGAATCGCAATGTCGGGTTTACTAGCCTTGATGTAAGAGGGTCTGTTACCTTTTTTGGTACTTGCAAAAAGGGTAAACTGACTCACCAACAAGATGTCCCCATCAATATCGAGGATGCTCTTATTCATTACCCCATGTTCGTCGTTAAAAATCCTAAGGTTACAGATCTTGTTGCTAAGCCAGGCAATATCTTCGGCAGTATCAGCGTCTTCAATGCCTTGCAACACCAATAATCCATGGTTGATAATACCCGTTATACTATCATCTACCGTTACGGATGCCTCTGTTACGCGCTGAATGACTACTCTCATAGAGGGTTAAGATAAAGACTATTTGAATAATAAATGAGTAGTTATGTTTTGGAATATGAGCGATATATTCATAAACATACCCAATATATTCATACATATATCCTCCATATACTATAATATATCGAATATATGTATGAATATATCCTTCATATTGTAGTATATACTCAACATATACATACATATATCGTCCATATTCTACAATATATTGAAGATATGTATGAATATACCGCCCATATTGTATGATATATTGGCCTATTTGTCCTTATCTACAACGTACTTATCAGTCTTGATTATGCCACTATTAGTGAAAGTATTATGCTCTAACAGATGCCTAGCCCGCACATTGTCACCATAAGAAATGAGGGTTTTGTTGGGGTTACTGTTGATGAATTTATTGTTAGTAACAGACGATACTTGCACGCCAAATAGGTTTATCAGAGAAGAATCGTTGGTGCAATTTTCTAGTTTGTTATCTTTAAATAAAAGGTTTGGCCCCATGGTGCTTTCGTCTTTTCCACCTCTGTATAAATTAAGGATGCTGCCCTTGTGATTACTGAAAGAGCAATTAGTAACTTCCATATGTTCTACATTATAATAGCCTACATTGTCTGTTTCTTTATCCAAAGAAAATAAGTTGCATGTATTGTTACTAAAGAGGGTGGTACTAAAAATAACATAATCTAAGATAGAATATTTAGGGGCAAGAAAGAAATTAGTAGCGACAAGATTTTGTATGGTAAACTCGTCAAAAGAAATAATTGAATGATTA
>CANGFK010000078.1 GCA_947452925.1 Chitinophagaceae bacterium
TAAGTTGTTAGCAAAGCATTTTTTTCTGATTTAGGTTTTACAACTTATTATTCAAACTTTTACTAGGTTTATAAAAAGAACATTATGATAGGTGTCGTTTTTTCAACAGTTTTATCTGTTGTCCCAAGGATAGCAGATTCGTACACCATTAAGGCGGCTTATATTTTGTCGGATAGGGTATTGGCTCTCGGAGTAAGTGGGTGTCTTCTTGAAATGAAAGAGGAGGTGAAAAAATATACGCTAAAGCACAAGATAGAAAAGCTAGAAAAGGTATTGTTGGATGCAAAGAATGAAATAGGGTACAACTATGTGCTGGATGTGAAGCATGCAATGAAACAGTTTAGCCAATTGAAGCATCCTGTAAAAGGGCAAATTGTTGCCAATGCAAACATGGAGAAAAATCTCTTAACATATTATGAAGAGGTTTATAGTAATAATAATACGTTCTATCATTCTGTAGGATTTGGTGATATGGAAAAGTTACTTGAAAAAGATATACTCGATTCCCATTTGCTGGAGATGAGTGTAAAACCTGTTCCGGAGGATAATTCTCCAAATCTAACACTTGCAGCATCTCTAACTAAGTTATTATATCCAGCCGGAAACCCAAAAGACACATTGATACCTTTTGTGACAATGGAGTTTTTGGAAGATTATAATGAGCTGATGCCCGAAGTTACCTGCAGAGAAGATTTTACGGAAGAGCAACAGGCGCAGATAGATAGCACTGTAAAGCTATGGGACTGCGTAAAGCTTGCTAATCTTGATCGGTTGTCAGCACTCGAACTAAAGGCATTGAGAGGGCAATTGATGAAAGAAGGAACTATTTTCAGGAAGGTTGTGAATGATTATATACGGATGAATTCGGAGAATAATACAACAACTGCTGAATTGGATTTGTATTTTGATGGTATATTCTCTCAGGAAGCGGAGAAGCTGCAAGCAATATTGGATGGTAGCGACATAATGCAGTTCAATAAATCTGCTAGATTGAAGAACTCTTTGGAGTTTGAATTAACTATTGGTGAGGCTTCGTTGGAATATTGGATTAAATATTTTGAGAAATTTAGTATTGTTGATATGCCAACCTTAGATTTTGTAAAGGAAGAAATTAAACAACACAAGGACTACCCTAGATTCATTCCCTTTATTTGTGTTTCAAAGTTCTATACAAATATAGATGAGGTAGAAATGCTCATGGGAAAAGAGATACAAGAAGCTGAACTGCCTAGACTAAAGAAGTTCATCCCAGTAGATGATTAAATAAGATTTAGGGTATAGAACAAGTTACTTTCTATTTCTTTGCGCTCCTTTTGATCTTAATGCATTGTAGCAAAAAACTTTAAATAAATATAAAATGAGTACGACAGCTCAAGAAGAAAACAAACGATTTGCAACTGCTAAACGCCTCAATGGAATAGGAGAATACTATTTTTCTACTAAGCTAAGAGAGATTGATGAACTGAATAAACAAGGCAAAAATATCATTAACTTAGGTATTGGTAGTCCCGATTTACCTCCTCATCCCGATGTAATAAAGGTGTTGCAGGAAGAAAGTGCCAAGCCCAATGTACATGCTTACCAGTCATATAAAGGTTCGCCAATACTAAGAAAGGCTATTGCCGATTGGTATAACAGATGGTATGATGTACTTGTAAATCCGGATACTGAAATTCTACCATTGATTGGTAGTAAAGAAGGTATTATGCACATCTGTATGACCTATCTGAATGAGGGCGATGGTGCATTGGTTCCAAATCCTGGCTATCCTACTTACCGTAGTGCCGTTAAATTGGCAGGAGGTAATTGTATTGATTATGACCTGAAAGAAGAAAATAACTGGCAGCCAGACTTAGCCGCATTAAAGGCTTTGGACTTGTCTAAAGTAAAACTGATGTTTGTTAACTACCCCCACATGCCTACTGGCCAATTGCCAGAAGTGGAGGTATTGAAGCAATTGGTAGCCTTTGCCAAAGACAACAATATATTATTGGTTCATGATAACCCTTACAGCTTCATTTTAAATGATGATCCAAAAAGTTTGCTGAGTATTGAGGGCGCAAAAGAGGTAGTACTGGAACTCAATTCACTCAGTAAAAGTCAGAATATGGCTGGCTGGCGCGTGGGGATGTTGGTGGCTGCCAAAGAAAGGATTGATGAAGTATTACGTTTCAAGAGTAATATGGATAGCGGTATGTTCTTGCCATTGCAACTGGCTGCTGCTACTGCTTTGGGGCTAGACAAAAGCTGGTATGACAGTGTAAACGCCATTTACAGACAACGCCGGGAAAAGGTTTTTGAATTGTTGGATGCACTCAAATGTATTTACTCCAAGAATCAGGCGGGTATGTTTATCTGGGCAAAAATTCCTGCTGGTTATAAGGACGGTTATGCGCTTAGCGATGAAGTGTTGTATAATAGCAATGTATTCATCACGCCCGGAGGCATCTTCGGTAGTGCCGGCGATGGCTTCATCAGGGTAAGCCTATGTGGCAGTATCGAGAAATTTGAAGAAGCGATAAAACGAGTTATGAAATATGAAGGATGAAATATGAGTTAAAGGGGTTTGATTCATATTTTATATTTCATACTTCATATTTCTTTAGAAAAATTATAGTATGAAGGATTTAAACGTTACAATAGTTGGTGTTGGTCTCATCAGTGGGTCTTTTGCATTGGGTTTGCGGGATAAGGGTTTCGCAAAACATATTATTGGGGTGAGTAGAACGGAGGCTAGTGGCAAGAGAGCAGTTGAATTAGGCATAGTCGATGAAGTATTGCCTTTGTTGGATGCCATCAAAAAGAGTGACTTCATCTACGTTGCCATCCCTGTAGATGCTACAATTCCTGTATTGCAAACTATATTGGATAATATTACTGACAAACAGTTTGTGGCTGATGCGGGTTCCACAAAGTTTGCTATGTGTGAAGCAGTTGCAAACCACCCGATGCGTCATCGTTTTGTAGCAACGCATCCTATGTGGGGAACGGAATATAGTGGTCCAGAAGCCGCGGTAAGGGATGCTTTCAAAGGCCGTGCTTGTGTTATCTGCGAAAAAGAAAAGAGCGATAAGGACATTGTAGACACAATCGAAAACATCTACAAAACTCTAGGGATGAATATGATTTATATGGATGCTGCTGCTCACGATATGCATGCAGCCTACATCAGTCATATATCTCATATCACTTCTTTTGCCTTGGCAAATACGGTGTTAGAAAAGGAAAAAGAAGAGAATACTATCTTCGAATTAGCTGGCGGTGGTTTCGAGAGTACGGTCCGTTTGGCAAAAAGTAGTCCTGCCATGTGGGCGCCTATCTTTATGCAAAATAGGGATAATGTCCTCGATGTATTGAATGAACACATCACCCAGCTACGCAAGTTCAAAGCATGTCTAGAGAAGGAAAACCTTGAATACCTTCAAGAATTGATGGAAAATGCAAATAAGATTAAGCGTATACTTAAATAGCTTTCCGTTAACCGACAACCGACAACGGTTGACGGTCAACGGTCAACGTTACTGCAAATTAACCACCTTATCCTTTGGATATTTGATACTGTAGGTAAACTTAAATTTCTTGCTTTCTCCTGCTGCAATGGATGCCAACCAATTCAAAACACCTGTATCATTATTTACTTTTGCGCCGCCCCCATCAATCAGTTCTACCTCAATATCTTTATTCGTAGTCAAAGGAAACTGATCCTTCAAATCCAGATTGATTGCCACATACTTATTGTTCTTCACTGTAATCTCATAGGTAAATTTCTGTAGTTTATTACTTCCCAAAAACTTCACACTGCTATAGTCTACTATTTTATCGCGCTTCACTGCTACTCTTTTATCCTTTCCAAGTGTGAGGCTAAGTGTGTCGTTTGTCGCATTTGGATCAATGAAAGTCTTACCAGTATAAGTTCCCTCTAGTATCACATTGGCATTGCCAGGCAATAGGTTGAGTTTCTCCCAATCCAATATATCAGCAATAATATACGCATCCTTATCTAGCTTGGGTATAGCGGAATGCTTGTAAGTTGCAGGTACCTGATAGGTCTTCAGCACTGCTGTTTGCTCCTTGCCATTAGTGGGAATATCATAGGGAATATCTATATCAAACGTAACATTTAAGGTGTTGTCAGATACAGAAACATACTCTTCTAATGGTTTAGCTTTTGTTTTATTCTTGAGAGAGCCATAGCCAATTACAACAACTTCCTCCATTGACTCTGCCATCTTTGGTGCAGCAGCACTCATCAACATTCTTGTATTAGTACGAGGATAAACATAACTTAAAAACCAAGGATTCAATTGAGGAGCAGTACCTGATTGATTAGGTGTTGCCGTAGATAAAGACAGCTTCACTTGCTTCCAGTCGAGTCCAGTGGATTGATTGATATTGGCTTTGTAAATTAGTTTTATCGGATTCTTTATATCGTCAACCCGTAAATCATAAAATGGATTCCAACTAGCTTGCAAAGCAATATAACTTACCTCAAAATTATATTTCCCTGTCTCTGACACTTGCAATTGCAACGTAATACGCCCTGTTGTAGAAGTATTCTTATTATTTTCTTCATCTATCTCACGCTGTATTTTACCAGCTATTAAAGTTAGTTTTTGTTTTTTATCTTGTAATTGAGCTAATTCTGTTTGTAGTTCAGTCGTTTTAGCTTTATAATAATCCATGAACTTTATCAGTTCAGCAACACTCACACCTGTCTGCGACCCTTTGATATCCCTATTGGCTTTCAAAACTTCCTGCAGTTGGGATATATTAGATACAACTAAGTCTACTTTTTCAATATTCTTGTTTAAAGATGTCAATGAATCTTCCAGTAGCTGAACTCTTGTTGTTTTCACTGCATTTGTCAAATGATTATTGCCAAACTCAGTCCCTAAAATAGTTACGCCGTCCGAAACTTTCACCTGAATACTATTGATGTCTATCTGATTGCCCAACTGATCTATCACCAATTCATTACTCCCTTGTTTCAAAGTTGCAGTAGCAGTGTGCACCATCTCAGCACCACTTCTGTAAACTGTTACGGACTGCAAACGGGCATTTACAATCGTTCTGCCATCATTTCCAAAAGCAGTAATGCCAACCAAAATAGCTACGGCTAAGAGTATTCTTTTCATGAGTTTATTTTTTGTTTCTACTAAGAAGCTGTGTGAGTTAATTGTTTAGAAATACTTATGAGTGTTTATTTGATTCGAACAAGGCAAGTTTTGCTGCCATAGTCCAACGCCTAAGGTGAAAAATTTAACGCAGTTACAGTTAATATTAAATCGCATAAGGGATATCAAATAATTAACTCAAACAGCTTCTAAGATTAATATTTGGCAGATTTACATAAAAAAAGTCACTTAAATAGAGAAATACCAGAGCAGGGAGACTTTTTAACTTAACGTATTCTTAAAAAGGTAGGTTATGAGTAATGGAAATCCTGTGAAAGCGACTATTTATTCAATTGTTAGTGACTTTGTTTATTCAATCTTTTCACAACCTTCACACTTTCATACCATACTGTCGAGGTAAAGCCGACGCCAACTGAAATGCTTAGTTGGAGAAATGTTGGTTGCTGGAATAGAAAGAAACTAGTAAGCGGTTTTACAAATAATAGCAAGGCGGTGATGCTAATAGTGATACCGATGATGAGTATAACCAGATTGTTTTTATACCGCATGGTAGTAAGGATTGAATAATGAAAGGAACGATTAACGAGGGTAAGAAAGATATTGGCAGATACTAAAACCGTAAAAACCATGGTTCGTACTGTTGCTTCATCAAGCCCTTTTTTGATTGCATATTGATAGACAGATAAGCTGCCGGCAGTAATAATTAACCCTTGTATAATACTGGTAGCAAGTTCTTTCCAGTTGAAGAAAGTATTGGTGAAAGGACGTGGCTTTTGCTGCATCGTATTTTTCTCCATCGGTTCATTTTCGTAAATAATAGAACAGGTTGGCCCCATCACCAATTCTAGAAAAATAATGTGAACAGGTGAGAATATATTGGGATAAATCCACCCTAGTGCCAGGGGAATAAATACGGTGAGGATGATAGGAATATGTATGGATATGATGTATTGAATAGCTTTTTTCAGGTTGGTATAAATACGCCTGCCCATGGCTACGGCATCTACCATCTTTGAGAAATCGTCATCTGCCAAAATTAATGAGGCCGCTTGTTTGGCTATCTCTGTTCCTTTCTTCCCCATTGCAATGCCAATATGTGCTGCCTTCAAAGCAGGGCCATCATTTACGCCATCACCCGTCATAGCTACAATCTCATTGGCTGCCTTTAACGCTTCTATAATTTTAAGTTTTGCTTCGGGATACATTCTGGTAAAGACCTGCGTTTTTAGAACTGCATCTTTTAAATCGTTCGCTGAAAGCTTCATTAATTCATCGCCCGAAATACTTTCTTCATATCCTTTAAAACCTATTTGTTTGGCTATAGACTTTGTAGTTTCTGCATTGTCGCCTGTAATAATTTTTACATCAATACCGGCTTGATAAAACTGCTCCAGCACCTGTTGAATGTTTTTCTTTGGAGGGTCGTAGAAAGCAACAACACCTTTAAAGTTGAACTTGAATTCTTGTTGTGTTGCCGGATAGTTATTCCCTGCAAAGGTTGTTTCGCCAACGCCCAATATTCTATACCCCTCCGAAGCCAATGATTTTGTAGCTGTCTCTATCTGTTGTTTCTGTTCGGCGGACAAGTTGGTTATGGAAATCAATGCTTCTACTGCGCCTTTACATGCTATGATTCTTTTGCCGGTTTGGTCTTCGAACAGATGCGTCATCATAGGGGGCTTGCCGCTTAATGGATACTCATGTACCAATTTATAGTTTGGTCGCTCATCCTTGTCACCCGTTTTTAGGTAAGCATCGTGTAAAGCAATTTCCATTGGATCGAAAGGGATAGGTTCACTTGCCCACATTGCTAGGTGAATCAGTTCTTTTTCTCCATCATTTAAAGCGGATGCGACCTCGGTTACTTTATTGGTTGATAAATTAAATATTTTGGCAAGGGTCATTTTGTTTTCTGTGATAGTGCCCGTTTTGTCGGTACAAATTACGGTGGCACTACCCAATGTTTCCACTGTCTTCATTTGTTTTACTACAATACCCATCTTCATAAGCCTGAAGGCGCCTAAAGCCATAAAGGTGGTAAAGGCAACCGGAATTTCTTCGGGCATGATGCTCATTGCTAAAGTTAGCGCCTTTAGTAAACTATCCAATAGATTGGAGGAATGATAAAAGTTAACACCCCAAACGATTGCAAAAACAAATGCCCCTCCAATGACCATGATGGTTACAAAACTGTTTATCTGCAATTCGAGTGGTGTTTTCTCTTCCTTAATGCTTTCTAAACTCTTTCCTATTTTTCCTAGCTTGGTTTCATTACCTATAGCCGTTACTTCTACAATTGCTAGGCCACTTGCAACCGTAGTACCCCCAAAAACAGTACAATCCTCTTTGTCTTTATCCTTAAAAACAGCAAATGACTCCCCGGTAAGAATAGATTCATTTACGGAGAAATCATTTGATTGTACGATGGTGCCATCCGCTGCAACAGACACCCCCTCCTCTATTACAAGGCTATCGCCCATCACCAATTCTTCTGTCTTTATCTCTAGGATAGCTCCATTTCGTATTACTTTACAGGTGGGTTTAGTGAAATCTTTTAGTTTTTCGAGTGCATTTTTACTACGGGTATCCTGATAAAGTGAAATGCCAACCTCGAATAGGATGGCGCAGGATAGGAAAATGGCGTCACCTACTTTTCCACTGATAAAGTAAATGGTAGCTGCAACAAACAACAAAATTACCATCGGCTCCTTTGCTATGCTGATGATAGCTTGTATAAAGCCATTCTGTTTTTCATAGGCTAACCTGTTATAGCCAAATTTCTCCCTAGACACCATCACTTCCTGATTGGTCAAGCCCTTTATGTCGTTATTGCTGTTTGCCATAGAAGCAAAGTTTATGTTTTAAGATGGGGGAATTACTGACTACTATCAGCTGATTGAATAAATTGAACACGGAATCTCTTTTTTATTCGACAATAGTTGAAACAGGCTTTCTTGAAGTAAATTCATCTACATAAATCCTTATCAAAACCATAAAATAACTTATCAGTAATGGCCCGAAAATCAATCCGATAAAGCCAAACAGTTTTAGCCCTACTATCACGCCAAACACAGTTACTAACGGATGCACATTGCCAATTTTTTTCATCAAACCAAGCCTTGAAATATAATCTACATTCCCTGTAACGATAAAGCTGTAAAGCATCAAACCGGTGGCGGCAAGGTTTTGATTGGTAGAATACATATAGATAACCAAGGGGGTCCAAACTACCATGGTTCCAATCAATGGAAAAAAGGCGAGTACGCCAGTAACAAAGCCCCAAAGCCCCCAATCTTTCAGACCAAAAATCAGATAACCAATGGCTGCAAATACACCCTGCACAAAGCAAATTAAGGGAATACCCAATGCATTTGCCCGTATCATCAAGTCGGTTTCGGTAGCTAGTTTATGTACATTCTCGGGCTTCAGTGGAATGATATGGCTCAAATATTTCTCAATTACTTTACCACTGCAAAGCAAATAGTAAAGTATAAAAAATAGTACTAAAAGGTTTGCAAGTATATTGGCGGTGCTATTTAAAAACGAAGGTAAATAGGCAAACATATTTTTTACTGATGATGCTGCGTTGGCAGGCGTAAAGAGTTCCAACCCTGTGTAAACTTCTATTTTGTGCGAGAAAATATCCAATGTCTTTATTACTTCTTCTTGATTATTTAGCAATAAAGTTATTTTGGGTGAAACGATTAAAACAGATAAATAGACAGGAATCGCAATTAAAACAACAAAGGAAAGGATAAACAAAAGGGCTGTAAGACTGCCATTCCATTTTCGTTTACCTGTTAAATTAAAATACCATTTCCGGGTGAGCATATATAAAGTGACTCCACCCAATATGCCCGGTAGAAAAACGAATAAAGTGGAAAACAGTAAGATGCCAATGAAAATAATGATTGCCAACAAGATTACTTGCCGAAGTTGATAATTGAAAATATTTGTCATTGCATTAAAGATTTGTAATTAGAAAAATAGACAGGAACAGTCAGGAATAGTAAACTCCATTCATTTATTATTTTTTATCGCCGCAAAAGTGGCTTAACTATCAATGATACTTGTTATACTATCGTAGCCAATAGTTGTATAATTCTTAGATTCTGCTATAAACACAAAAAAGCCCCTGAAACTTTCGCTTCAAGGGCTTTTTACTAATATCTACTAACTAATATCTACTATCTACAGCGCTGTCATCGCAAAATCCAACACCCCAATTGCGCCACTAAAAATATGGTGAACCACCGTTATTGTCACATACCCCGGTGCCGAAACCTGCACCTGATAGTCCTTCGGTGCAACCGGACTAATCAGATATTTACCCAAAAGACTCGTAGTGCTACTCTTTGTCAATCCAATAATGCGGATGGTAGCACCAAAAATAACAGCCCCGGTTAGTTTGTCTGTCACCGTCCCTTCAATGCCACTATGGTGTATTCCCACGTGTTGCACCATCGCATTGCTATGATAGCCCTCAACAAAATTGGGGTAAGTAGCTTCAAAGTCATCAATCAACAAATCAAAGGTTTTCAAATCTGTCTGCAACACTTTTATTGCTGCATTAATGTTTTTGTTAGCAATCTTATCCGTTGTAATAATCACTCCCGCAGCTCCAATCAAACTATTATACGAATTCGCTTTCGTCAACTGAGCAGCCAGTATAGCCGCTGTCACCCCATAAGGTGTGTACAAAATATTTGTCAAAAACGGAGTAATCGCGGCATTTGTATTAATAACAAAAGGCAATATATCAGCTTCCTTCATTCGCAAAATATCACTTTCCGTCACATTCACAGCCGCCTCTAGCTCGGTATTGCCAGTTTTTATCGCAAACACTTTTGTTTTCCCACATACCAACCCCATCACCTTTGCAATCCCATCCTTCAACAAAGTTTTTCCTCCCGTCATCCCGGTGCTCAATGCGCCTTTGTTCGGTATCAACCCATCCAAAATACCAAAGTGGGTCTGATACAAAGCCACATCCTCCTCAAAGGGTACAAACGTTCCAATGATGGTAACATTGGCTGGCATACCGAAAAAAATGCCCAACGCCGAAAAACGCCTAAACTCATTTGACTGATCTAAATTCAACATAATCTTACTTTTTTTAAATTAATTAATAATTATTCTTATCCCTTCCTACTCACTACTCACGTCTTATTCCTTTCGACTCAAAACATATAACCCAATGAACGTACCACGTACCCCAATGAACGTACTGCGTACCCCAATGAACGTACTGCGTACCCCAATGAACGTACTGCGTACCCCAATGAACGTACTGCGTACCCCAATGAACGTACTGCGTACCTCAATGAACGTACTGCGTACCCCAATGAACGCACTGCGTACCTCA
>CANGFK010000079.1 GCA_947452925.1 Chitinophagaceae bacterium
AACCGTTAAAGTACCAATGTATGCAGGCAAGTTGTTAATTGGAATTTGTCCTGTTCCACTAGTACCACAGTTGCTACCAGAGAAGCTGACATTCACCCGGTCGGAAGAGGTTGTACCACTTGCACCACTAAAAGTAGCATCGGCACGTTGGTTATTGATGGTTGAACCATTCTTGAAAATTAAACTTGTTGCAGTACTGCTATTAAACGTACCTGCATAATTGATTACACCTGTACCATAAATAGTAGTTACCCCATTTACAGCATTATAAACATTGGCATAAGTACTTGTAGTATTTTGAGCAATGGTTAATGTACCAGATATATTGCTGGTAACGCCAGAAACGCTACTAATTAATTGAAGGGTAAATATTTCAGACCCACCCGATGCATTTTGTGCTAAAGTAAGTGCACAGCCTGAAGGAATACTTATTTCGTCGCCAGCAGCCATTGCGTGGGTGGTAGTATTACCTACCGTTAAAATTGCGCTAGCTCCACTTGTTTCTTGCAGGCTTACTTGGGCATTACTGGATAACACCAACCTACCAATAATTTGTGTAGGGATATTGGTAACAGTGTAAGTAGTGGTACCCGCAGAAGGAACACTAATAGTCCCAAATTGTAACACATCCGAATTTGCAGGGGCTGTTCTGGTTGGAGTCCAGTTGGTGGATACTTGATAATCAGAAGTTGTACCATTCCAAGTATAAGCACCCACAACAGTTATAACCGCTGTAGTTGTTCCTGCTGCAAAACTTCCGTTGGCGGCTTGGTTAACAGTAATGGTGGTAGTTCCAGGACCAACAATGTGTACCAACCCAGAAGTACTATTTACCGTGGCAACAGAAGTGGTATTACTAGAAAAAGTATAAGCACCCAATGTATTGGCAGAAGTAGGCGTAAGTGTAAAATCAGCATCGGTACTGTACTTGCTGATAGCTCCTAAAGTAATGGATGCTGCTGTAGAGAAAGCTCCTGTATTACCAACACCATAAAGGCTGGGAGCACCGGTAGGCAGTGTAAGCGAAACAGGGGTAGTGTAGGTTCCACTTGTATTTGTTACGGTAGCAGCAGTTTCACTGTAAGCACTGTTTGCATAAATGCCCAACACAGAACCAGAAGTAACGTATGCCGAGCCTAATATATCACTGGTTGTTCCTGTAAATTGAAAAGTAACAGAAGGTGTACCACTTGCTCCACTTGATTGTATAGACCATTGTGCTTTAACTACTTTGGTTGCATCTGATACCGAATAAGCAAACGCAGTGGCACAACCAACAGAAACTGTTGGCGAATTGGCTACGCTTGTAAAAACTAAAGGTAAATAGTAATTCGTGCCAGAAAAAGTTGCCCCTAAAGGAAATGTAGTAGCTGTTGCAGGAACACCACTAATTTTGAAAACGCCAGTACCACTAGCATCGATATAATTACCAGTACCATAAGCAGCACTTAACCCTAAAGTAGCCCCACCAGAGGCAGTAGAACCAACAATACCACCTGTAACATTAGCAATTTGGAGTGTATAAGTACTTAATGTAAGTACACCAGCAGTTAATTGTAGGGTACAAGAAGTAGAAGCACCATTAGTCATAGTATAATTACTACCTAAAGTAACTGTATTGTTTGGTGCTGTAGAAGTATTGTTTATTTGAATATTTACTTTTGTTATGGTACCGCCTGTAGTAAAAGTCTGATTACCTGTTGTTCCTTTCATTACCAAGTTGGCAATATTGTTTGCATTTTGGGCAGTTTGAGTAATAGTTCCTCCTGTACAAGAGAAGTCACCAAGAACGTTTAAAGTTCCAGTGCTTGCCGTTCCTGAAGTAATAGTATTCAAATTCAATGTACCAGAACCTTGTGAAAGGCTATTTACCGTCATGGTTGCTGTTTGAGCATTAGTACCACCACTGAAAATATTAAGTGTACCTGTCGTTAAGTTTACTGGTCCAGTCACTGTGATTGTTGAACTAGCACTTGCAGCCTGACCGTATGCCAAAGCTAATGTTCCTCCAGAAACATTGATACCACCAGAACCAATGCTCAATGTAGATATATTATTGGTACTTGAAGTAGAATTTCTACCAAAACCTACAATACCTGCTTGTACTTTCAGGTTATTAATGGTAGCTGTTTGAGATGTACTGGTTGTGTAAGAACTTGCCTTTTGGAAAACAGATATAAATACCAACGAACCACCAGTAATACTACCGTCATTAACAGTTAATGTACCTACTGAGTTAGGTAAATAGTTAATAACATAAGCACCAGAGGTACTAACATAGTTATTTACTTGAGCGTTTACGCTGGTGTAGGTAATGTTTGAACTATTTTGCGGAAATTGTTGAGTGTTATTAAATAAAACAATTGTTGCTGCACTCGTAAAAGAAATAGTACCTCCTGTACTCACATTGCTTAACGCACCTCCTAAATTTAAGGTGCCACTAAAAGTGGTTGCGCCAAACTGTATACTGTAGGCATTTGTGGTAGAAATAGCGTAGTTAGTACTATTTCCTCCAAAATTGGTCATTGTGCCTTGATAGGTATAGATGTAACTACCAGAAGTTGATGCACTGACTGTGTTATTAAAATTACCGGTCGGTGCTGTTGCTCCAGCAGTCCCGGTTCCTACAGTAGTTACCTTGTATAAGAAGTTATTGTTTGTGATGAACTGATTGAGCGAATAGGTTTGTCCCGAAGACCAAGCAGTTGCACTTAGTGCCGCGGCAGTTGTAGTTGCATTGGGCATTAAAGTCAATGTACCGGCAATGTTTGACGTTACACCTGATACATTGGCTAGACCGAGTGTAATATTTGTTGTTGTCAATCCATCGCCATTTGTAGCCAATGTCAAAGTGTTACCAGAGGGTACACTAATATCGTCAACTCCATTGGAGTGAGCTGTCGCATTACCAACGGAAAGTACTACAGCTGTGGCAGCAACAGGTTGCAAACTGAAATTTGCAGAATTAAGCAAAACCAACCTACCAATGGTTGTTGTAGGTACACTTGTTATACTAACTGAACCTGTATTCCCACTTGTGCCATTGATGGCATTACCATCGAATGTTACGACATCAGTAGCACTAGGAACAGATCCTCTACTCCAGTTTGCTGTATTGCTCCACGTACCACTTGTACCACCTTTCCAAGTGTTGGTGGTTTGCCCATAACCCAGCACACCCATAAACACAAATGCTAGCAGGATTGCTAACTTACTAAACAAAGTGCTTTTAACTTTTGTATGTAGTAATAACTTTTTCATAATGACCATTTTTAAATATTAAGTAACCGTATTAAGTGTTTAAATAAACTATTGTTGAGATAAAATATATTTGTGAAGTATGGCAGCAACGTTTCTAGCCAATGGCGTAAGCGTAAGCGTAATCGTTTTCGAAAAATCCATAATTAACAAGCATTTATTCATAGCAAGAAATCACTTCGTAACCTAAAAGACGAAAGAATTTATACTTCCCCCTATTCAACAGAAAAAAAATTATAAATAATTTATAAAATACTTTATCCCCGCCCTCTTTAATCAATTAATTATACCTATCTGACAACTTGTAGAAGTTGTCAGATAGGTATATCCCTTTTTATTCAATTATTTACGAACCACTTTTTCACTGTAAATGTTATTATCCGCAACTATCTTAACAATGTATGTTCCTTTTACAAAAGTTGAAAAATCCACCTCTAAACTATTGCTTCCTGCTTGTTTAGAAAGTAATTGCTTGCCCGAAAAATCATATACCATTATTGTTGCTACTTGATTAGCACCATTACTATTGCTAGGCAAACTGATGTGCACTTTGTCGGTGGTTGGGTTAGGTGCAATAGTGATTTTATAATTCTTGCTGTTATTCACACAAACAACTTGTGAGAAATGATCATTGCCATCCCTATCAACTTGTTGCAAACGATAGTAACTAATAGCCATTGGTGCATTATCCTCAAAACTATAATTTGATGCGCTTCCTTTTGCAGTAACAAAACAAAGGTTGTTCCAAGCACCATTAATGGTTTGGCGTTGGATGTAGAAACCCTTATTGTTTGTTTCGTTAGCAGTTTGCCATAGCAACCTATTCATTCCGTTTAAAGGGGTTGCCTTGAAATTGATGAGCTTTACTGGAAGGGTAGGATTATAAACTAGTTTTACTTCTTTTGAGGTATAATAAACTGACCATCCCTGCGTAAGACCAATTACAGAAGACAAAGTGCCCATAATAGAATCACCTGTTGTACCAGAAGTACCGATTACTGAAATGGTATCCACTTTTGTGGGTGTGAATATACCCGTTACATCTAAGATTGCTCCATTTATGTTGAGTGCTTGATTTTTTGCAGCTGATACCTTATCAAAATCAGTTCCGGCCACTTTGTCGCCATTCACTTGTATCCTCAATGTACCATTTAATGTTAAAGGGGATGTTACCGGTGCAACAGCAGAAATAGTCATTACCCCAATTCCATTTGAACCACCCGGAGAAATGGTACCAGCAGTGAAGGTATTTATACCACCCATACCAATGGCACTTTTTGACCCTGGTGCAGTACTAATGGTACCACCTTGATTATTGAAAACCACAGTAGCCTGCATAGCATTATAGGTACTTGCTGTAGATAAACCTGTAAAGGAGAGTACCCCATTCGGAAGGTTATTAAAAGTTCCTTTACAGTTAAAGTCCATATCGGTGATAAAACTTCCGCTGTTATTAAATACGCTAGTTAATCCACCAAAAGCTACTCTACCTGTGCCAGAGAGATTGATACTGCCAGTATTGGTAAAAGTAGCATTGCCATTGTTAGATGATAGCGTAGTTTGCAAAGCCCCAGTATTGTTAATGTTTATATTACCACTATTGTTGATGGCATAATTAACACCAGAAGAATTAAAGTTGAAAGCTGGTCCGCTACAAGCAGCATTTATTTTAAGCGTACCCGTATTGGTAAACACTTGGTTTGAACCAGATTTACCCCCTAGGCTAAGTGCTTGAGAGTAAGAACCTGTAAAAGATAGTGTCCCATTATTAACTATCGTATCAGATGCTGTTGCACTTGGTGAAATTTGAACTCCCACATAAGCCGCAGAAGATCCCCCCACAACGTTTAATGCAGCACCCGAAGCTATAATGAGGGATGCACTTACAGAAGGATACATCACCATTTGGGCAATAGAATAACTACCAGATGTTAGTACTACACTTCCAGATGAAATTATAACAGTATCGGTAACACTTCCATTATCACCCGGAAAAGTTCCGCCAGTTGGTTTAGAAGTCCAGTTTTTGCTATTTGCCCAATCCCCTTTTCCTGTCCCCTTCCACGTGTAACTTGTTTGCGCATTGGTGATGCCAACCAATAGGCCAAAGGCAAGTAGTGTAAGCACACAACTTTTTACAATTGTTTTGTCATTTAGTGTAGATACTTTTTTCATAATAACATTTTTAATTTTAAAATAGAAACCCGATTTAAGTATTAATAAAAATTATTGTTGGGAAGTGAATAAACAGTGAAGAATAGCAGCAATATTTCATAACAATCATTTCGCAAAAACAATACGTAGCAAGCATTTATTCATAGCTAAAGACAACTAAACAATACATAGACGAAGGAATTTTATGATACCCCTATTGATTTGGAAAAAAATTTTACGAAGTGTATAAAGTAGTTTGCTTAGGTAGAGTACAACCACGCTATATTTTTATTCTCTGTGACTTATTATGCTTTATAAATGTGTTATAATGCTTTATAAGTAACAAATCGATTTTAGATCTGTCTGTAAAACCTTTTACTTTTTTGAGACCATACTATGATAGACCACATATCCAGCATACAATAGAAATAAGAATTTCTGTGACAGGATTGATCATTAATTTATAATCCTACACAGCTACTTACTTTCCCCTAATATTTTCTATTGGGGCAACCAACAACCATGCAATCAATTCGCTATTCAACTCCTTTTGAATTGCCGCATATTTTGGATTATCTATCAGGTTATTCAGTTCTAATGGGTCTTTTTTAAAGTTGTACAACTCACTCAAATCACCTGTGTTGTAAGTATATTTCCAATCCCCTTTTCGAATCATTACACTTCGTCCTTTGGTAGTGTAGTCAATAAACCAAAACATTCCATCCTTCTTGGCCCTTTCGGCAGCATATTGTTTGTATTGCTCTCTAGGCACGGCGGGTGGTGGGGTATCGAGCGTACCTACTTCAGAAAAAATGACATCCCGATGTGTTTGTTTTTCCCCCGACAATACCTTTAAAAAAGATTTACCCTGTACTTCCTTTGGATAGGACTTCCCTAAATAGTCAAAAACAGTGGGCATCATATCAATATTACTTATCTGTGCCTCAATCTTTTTTCCATTTCCTTTCATATTTGGTAAATATACTATCCCTGGAATCCGAATCAACGACTCCTGAAATCCGCCTGTTTTAGCAACCATTCCATAGTTGCCACCAAAATCCCCGTGGTCGGAAGTAAAGACAATGATGGTATTTTTCATTAAGTCCAACGATTCCAATTTATCCAAAAGTCTTCCGATTGAGGCATCTATAAAACTAATCTGTGCGTAATAAGTGGCGAGTATCCTTGCCTTCTCTTTGTGTGAATAATGGTCGTATCCATTGGCTTGTGACTGTACAAAATGCTTAAATGGATGTCCTTTCCAATCAAAATTTTCTTCAGGTAACACCAAACTATCGGGGTTATACATGGAATAAAAAGGCTCGGGTGCAACTGTTGGCCAATGTGGGTCACCAAAGGAGAAATGCAGGAAAAAAGGTTTGTCTTTATTCTCTTCCAAGAACTTCACACCATCATCACCAATCCGATAAGCAGGACAATCTTCTTTTTTAAAAGGCATGGGACCATCAACTAATCCTTCCAATAACATCTTGGACTTTTCATATCCTGGCCGACTATCTTTTGTAAGGTACTTTACTACATTTTCGTCCTCTTCGGTAATGTCACCGTGCATTTTTCCAAAGTGTGTTGACTCCTCTCTATAATCGAAATATTTTTTAAAGAATCCTTCGGAAAAAGTATGATTCTTCCCTGCAAGTCCAATCACATATCCTGCATTCTTGAGAGGGTCAATAAAACTCCAATCATCGGGTTGTAGGTGATATTGTTCATTATTAATCACATTGCCTGTCCTGATTACATACTTGCCTGTAAAGAAACTCGTTCTGCTTGGGGTACAAATAGGCGTAACTGTAAAATCATTCGTTAGAATAAAAGACTTGCCTGCCAATCTATCAATATTTGGCGTCTTAACTACCTTATTGCCCATACATCCCAACAAATCAAACCGATGTTGGTCTGTTTTGATGATGATGATATTCGGCTTATTAGTAGCTGAACTTTGCGCTTTAAGGGAAAGATGATTGGCAAGAATGATTGACATCATAACCACTAAGCCAATTGTATAATTACATTTTAAAGCCTGATTAATTAACTTCATAATACCTTGTATTTTATTTATAAAATTATTATTTCCAAACCGATTTTAACTCATGAATAACCAAAGAATGAATTTTAGTCTCCAATCCTCCATTCACTGAAACACTTAGGTTATCCGCTTTTGGAATGGCAAAGAAGGTGGCTACACTTGCCCCGTCATTGGCAAATAACTCAAGGGAAGAACGGTCAACAAGGACACGAAGTTTTACTTTACCATCTATCATTGGAGCATGAATTTTAAAATTCCCATACTCAAAGCTTTCACTGTTAAGGTTGTAATTAATATCCAACCCTCTAACACTCAATTTCAAGGAGTCTTTGGGTTCAAACTCAATGGATACATCCATTAATTCGGCTTTGAGGTTGTCTAATTTTTCTACTGCCTTTCCGAGGCTAATATTTTTAAATTGGTATGACTTTGTATATAAATTCTCTATTTCTTTTATTGGCCAACGATAGAGTTTAAGTCCTTCTTTGGTAGTCCGCAAATCGAGTTTGGAAGGAAAGGAAAACTGCCCACTAAAAGGCATTCCTTCTTTTTCATCGGCACCATTACTATTGGTCATCCATCCTATCAACACCCTTCTACCATCTGGACTATTATTGAAGGTCTGTGCTGCATAGAACCCTTTACCAAAGTCGCCCTGCAAAGTCTTCTTATCGGTAGTGAGTGTCTTGCCGTCAAAGTCACCAATTTCATAATGAAAGCCTGCATCAAATACCACCCATTTCTTATGTTTTTTGTTGCCGTCCACGGGCAGTTCTATCAGATTCATACATTCAAATACCCATTCCCTGTCGAAGTCACTTGCCATTGACCAATCAGTCAAATTATCTGAAGTATAAATACGGACTTTACCCATTTTATCCTCATCTGACCCTTCTTTAGCAGCTCTTTTAATCCATAAAACGAGTATCCATTTTTTACTAGCCTCATGCCAAAAGATGTAGGGGTCACGTTCCCCTTTGTTGATACCTGTTGGCGGAACAATAGTTTTTCCATTATTGAGTAATTGAAAAGTACGCCCCTTATCTGTACTATAAGCACCCGCCTGACCGTTGCCCCAAGCAGTATAAATGGCAGCAATCGTCTTGTTTTTGCCTTTTTGTTTTCCCAAAACATTCTTTGTATCCACCACAGCACTTCCCGAAAAGATGGTACTCTTTCCATAGGGAAGTATGGCATGCGGCAACTGTTTCCAATGAATCATGTCGGTACTTACAGCGTGTCCCCACGTCATATTGCCCCATTTGATTCCCGTTGGATTGTGTTGAAAATACAAATGATATTCACCATCATAATACACCATACCGTTCGGGTCGTTAATCCAATTCTTTTTAGAAGAGAAATGAAACTGTGGGCGAAGGGTTTGATTATAGCCTACGTCTTTGTAAGAATCAAAGGTTTGGAATTCTTGGTTTTGGATGGCGATGGTATCTGTTTGGGCATTTAACAATACGGGGAACATCATCCCTATAATTACATTTTTAAACCCCATAACCTTATTAATATTCATATACTCAGTTTAGAATTAATTTCCTATTTGACTATTAAATCTCCTTTCTTATTTTCTCAATTTCATCAAGAGTGATTGTAGGATTAGCTCCTTCCTTCGAAGCTACCAATGCCCCCATTGCACAAGCGAAATCAAGTGATTCCTGTGGGTCCTCTCCAACTAATAATTGACTGATTAGCCCAGCAAAAAAAGAATCCCCTGCACCAACCGTATCGGCAACCTTCACCTTATACCCATTATTTGTATAAACATTGCCTTCAAACAACAAGACCGCACCATCACCTCCCCTTGTTACACAAATGGTCTTTGTATTTGTCTCTTTGGCAATAAAAGTTATTAGATCATTCAATGTTATCAAAGGACAACCTAATAAACCAGCAATCTCCAATAGTTCCTCTTCATTGAATTTGATTAAATCGGCTAAACCCATCAAGTCAATCAACAATTCTTTGGTATAAAAGGGCGGTCTAAGATTGACATCAAATATTTTATAATTAGCCAATTCTACTAAATCCTTCAAAGTGTGATATGAAATAGAATCCCTACAGGCGAGACTACCAAAAACCAAAGCATCAGAATTTTTTATTTCTGAAACAGCCTCCATATTCAATTTAATCTTATCCCAAGCAGCAGGGTATGCAATTGTGTAAGACGCTGAGCCACTTTTATCGAGAGAAACCATTACAGCACCTGTTGGAAAAGAATCATCTACCTGAATAGTTTCTATTGTTATGCCGGCAACTTCTAAAAATTTAATTATCTCTTTACCCAACACATCATTACCAATTCTACTTATCAGGTGAGCATCAATCCCTAAATAACTCAATCTGTTGGCAACATTCAAAGGGGCTCCACCAATTTTAGAGTGAGTAGGAAAAATGTCAAACAACACTTCCCCAAAACAAGCAATAGAAAGCTTTTTATTATTCTCCATTTCTCAACATTTTATGTTCTAACTCTTCCAAAGAAAGCCCCTTTGTTTCAGGCATTATAGTCAATACAAATAACAATTGCAATACCATCATAAACGTAAAGAAGGTAAATATTGGCCATGGATTTTCTTTGAAAATATCAATCACCACTGGACCAACCAACGTTATTAAAGCCGCAAAAACCCAATGAACTGAGGTACCAAAAGATTGACCACTACCCCTTACATTGTTTGGAAAAATCTCTGAAATAAATACCCATATCACCGCACCCTGACCAATTGCATGAGAAGCAATAAACAATAAAATAGAGATGAGTAAGACAAGCGAACCCAAATGCGCTTGGAAAGCAAATGCAATCATGCCCAAGCTGATGATATAACCGACGGACCCAATCAACATCAATTGTTTTCGACCTAACAAATCAATCAAACGCATACCTGTCATTGTGAAAACAAGGTTGATACCACCAATCGCGATGGAATTGAACAAAGAATCTTTTGAACCAAGACCTGCCATTTGCAGTATTTCGGGAGCGTAATACAAAATAAAATTGATACCAGACAACT
>CANGFK010000080.1 GCA_947452925.1 Chitinophagaceae bacterium
ATGATGCTACAAAATCTATTGCTATCATCACCAACTACATCACTGCTGCAATAGCAGAAGGATTGGCTGAGCGTCAAGCAAATAAAGATGATGAAGAAGTTTCATCTGAAGATGGTAACAATGAAAACGAAGCGAAAGCACGTCGTTTAGAGCAAGAAGCTCAAGCAGAAGGTGGTCGTGGTCGTAGAGGTGCTGGTCGTGGTACTCCAGCTGATGCAAATGCTCCTGCTGGCGGCGGCGTAAAACGTCGTGCACCAATCAACACCAACAATCGTCGTCCAGGCGGTCCAGGTGGAAGATAATCAAGCAGTCATTCTTAAACTGAATGATTAATAAATAAATAACATTGATAAAATGGCTGCATTGATAAACTTTGCAGCCATTTCTAAATTAAACAATAACGCCTTTTTTAAAGGCAGATAAAAAGAAACATTATGAGTACAGCAGTAGCAATTACAGCAGCAGATATCAACAAATTGCGTCAAGCAACGGGTGCTGGTATGATGGATTGTCGCAAAGCATTAACTGAAGCAGGTGGTGACTTTGAAGGAGCAATAGATTGGTTACGTAAACAAGGTCAGAAGGTAGCTGCAAAACGTAGCGACCGTGAAGCAAAAGAAGGAGTGATTATCGCTCAGACTTCTGCTGATAACAAAACAGGTTTCGTAGTTACTATCAGTTGCGAAACAGACTTCGTCTCTAAGAATGCAGATTTCATCGCTTTTGCCCAAAGCATCGCTGATGCAGCGGTTGCAAACAACGTAAAGAGTGCAGAAGAATTGAATGAAGTAGCTGTTGGCGGTGCTAAAGTTGCTGATTTGATTAATGATAAATTGGCAGCTATTGGAGAAAAAATTGGTATCGCTCGTTTCGAAAGAGTTGATGCTCCTTATGTTTCTTCTTACATTCATGGTGCAAACCGTATGGGTGTTTTGGTTGCTCTAACTCAAGAAGCTGCAGATGCTGGTAGAGACGTTGCTATGCAAATCGCTGCAATGAATCCTTTGGCTGTTGATGCTGATAGCGTTCCTGCCGAAGTAATTGAAAGAGAAAGAGCAATTGTTATCGAAACAATGAAAGCGGATCCTAAGATGGCTGGCAAACCAGATGAAATGGTTGCTAAAATTGCAGAAGGTAAATTGAATGCTTTCTTTAAAGAGAATACATTGGTTGCTCAAGCTTTCGTAAAAGATAACAGCAAAACTGTAGGTGATTATTTGAAGAGCGTAAACAAAGACCTTGCAGTTTCTAAGTTTGTAAGAGTTGCTTTAGGTTAATTTTCTTCTGATATATTTATAAAAAAGAGCGGCTATCCAATTGGATAGCCGCTCTTTTTTGTTGTTAAGCATTATGATTTGGCAACTTTTTGGAAATTACCAAATCTCAATGTTTGCTAAATAAATGCGTGCCTCTTCTGAGTTTGTTGCCCATTGACTGAAATTTCCATTGCTAACAAGATAATAGCGGGCAACAGTTGATGCCTTTTCATAAATAATATTTTACTGTCGTGTATCTGCAATATATCTAGTTTTTAAATCAGAAAGGAGTTTTGATTGATGAATTTAGACCTCAAATTGGTAAAACTTGGTCTTGAATCCTCCTACAGAAACATAATATCTTCCAGCAGAAACGGAACATCTTCCAGCGGATATGCAATATCTTCCAGCAGAAACGGAACATCTTCCAGCAGATATGCAATATCCTCCAGCAGGTATGCAATATCTTCCAGCAGATATGCAATATCTTCCAGCAGAAACGCAAAATCCTCCAGCAGAAACGCAACATCTTCCAGCGGATATGCAATATCATCCAGCAGAAACGCAACATCTTCCAGCGGATATGCAATAATTCAAAGCAGCCAAATCAAAGCACAATACAGCCCCAAACTTACCGCATATATAAAGATTAGCCAATTTCAACAATTTGTTTAGAAAGTGAACGATACTATTTATTACTTTCGATTTTTATTAATCGTTATGAAAAGATTTTTTTTATTACCAATCCTTGCCGTGGTTTTGTTTAGTTGCGGCTCCAACCCAACCCCAACTCAAAACAATAATGTTTCCATTCAGGCAAATGCGCTTCCTGGGTTCAACGTAAACAACTTTGCTAATCTTGTAAAAAAGACGAGCAATCCAACACAGATTGAGTCTGCCATCAATGCGACAGATAATGATATTAATAACCTTGATCTTGATAAAGATGGCAAAGTAGATTTCCTGAAAGTTGTTGAATCGCCCAACAAGATACAAGTGGTGGATGACGTGAACAGCACCGATTCTGTTACTGTTGCCACGTTGAATATTACGCCCAATCAAGCAAACACACAAGCTGACATGCAAATTCAGGGTAATCCCACTTATTGCGGTCAGGATTATTATTATCATTCATCCTTTAGTTTGGGTGAGGTGCTATTGCTTTCCTACATGCTCAGTCCGCATAGGTATTACTATCCTATGTATCATTATGGCTACTATCCTTCCTACTATCGTCGTTATTCTACCACCTCTTATAGAACGGTAACACATACTTACAGTCCATCTTCTGGTGGTAGTTTTCGTCCATCTGCAAATACGCGCAGTAGTTTGAGTAGTCCCGTACATTCGCAACGTTCTTTTTCTGCAAGAGATGCTTCAACTCCTGTACGCTCAGGTGGTTTTGGCAATAGTAGTTCTGGGAGGAGCGGATTTGGTTCAGGAAGTAGCAGTTCTGGAAGAAGTTCTTTTGGCTCTAGAAGATCATCTTTTGGAGGAGGAAGAAGTAGTTTTGGAAGGAGAAGATAAGCAAGTTATGAGTTATAAGTTGTAAAGCCTAAAACTTATAACTCATAATTCATAACTCATAACTAATAAGTTTTTCATCATTAACTAAATATAAATAAAATGGGACTATTTGAAAGAATATTCAGGATTGGTAAATCAGAAGTTAATTCTGCAGTAGATAGATTGGAAGATCCAATTAAGATGGCCGATCAGGTGCTGCGTGAACTAAAAGAGAATTATCAACAAGCAATTGTTGGGCAATCTGAAGTGAAAGCAGCTGCTTTACAGCATCGTGCAGAAGAACAAAAAGCACGCTCCAAAGCGGAAGAATGGGAAAAGAAAGCGAATGACTTGCTGGATTTAGTAGAGGGTGGAAAGCTAGACGCTGAAAAAGGAAATGCCTTGGCTACTACTGCTGCTGAAAGTCATGACCAAGCTGCAAAACAGGCTAATGAATATGCTGCAATGGCACAAAAAGAAGAGCAAGCTCTGGCAGTGATGGAAACAGCAATACAACAGTTAAAAGACAAGATAGCGGAAGCCGAAAACAGGACTAACTTATTGAAATCGCGCGCTAAAACTGCCCAAGTAAGCGAGAGCATCAACAAAACTTTATCTTCTGTTGATACCGATGGTTTGATGGGTACTTTGGATAGGATGGATGCCAAGGTGACTGCACAAGAATTTCGCTCTCAGGCTTATGCCGAAGTGAGGGATACCACGCTTTCGTCTGAACAAGAGATAAACAAAATATTAGGCACTTCTTCTTCCTCTGCATTAGATGCTATAAAGGCAAAACGTAACGCAAACAAACCTGCATAAGCTATGTACGTAACCGAGAGTAATAAAAAGGATTTTGCATGTATCATCCTTTTGGACGAGATAATTAATAAAGAGCGTGTATTTACAACAATACTCAGTCAGGATGATAAAGTACTAGAGCCTTTGTTGATTTCTTTATTGGCAAAAGAATACCTAACTGTCAATGGAACAAAGTATCAGGTAACAACCAAAGGAGAAGAAGTCTTTGATGTTTTCATGAAGCGGTATACCGAGTTTCTGAAGATGTATGACATCTATTCTTTTGTAGATTTAGAAAAGGGAGAATTTGCATTCAGCAGATACTTCGATTTTGATACAGACGAAGCCTGGAATAAATACAAATCAGATGACCGGTTTGATGATCTAAGGATAGCGGTTGCGTTGTTTAAGAAGCTGAATCCTGCTGAGATTGTGTTTATGTCGTTCATTGATGAGAATGTATTTAACACACAAGCAACTGGCTGGCAGATGGACTTAGTTTCAAATAGCATCTGGGACGAGATAGAAAAGATTTGCGGGTCAGCAATAAAGCCTGAGGATATTGGCGATGATGCAATGGAAGATATGATTGGTCAGGGTGCATTACTATTGACTGACTTATTGAAAGAAGAAGCTAAAAGGGCGCAAGAAGAACACCAAAGCAATAACAATGGCGGGCAGCAAATGGTAGAAGAGACTGTGGTGGAAGAATATACCTATTACGAGCCTTATTACGACCCGTTCTATGTTTCTCCTTTCTGGTTGGTTCCATTGTTTCTTTGGTAAGCCTTATTTCGACCAGACAAAAGAATTGATAATTGGTTAAAACAAAAAAGACAATCTACGTAGATTGTCTTTTTTGTTGTCGGGAAGACAGGATTCGAACCTGCGACCCCCTGGTCCCAAACCAGGTGCGCTACCGGCCTGCGCTACTTCCCGTTTGGATGATAATTACAACTCGCGGTGAGAAAGGGATTCGAACCCTTGGTACAGTTTAACCCGTACGGCAGTTTAGCAAACTACTGATTTCAGCCACTCATCCATCTCACCGTCCTTACTCTTTTTCGGAGCGGGGTGCAAAAATAGGGATGTGAAACTAAACGGCAAAATCAAAATGCGTAAATTTGAAAATAAAGTTGAGTAATAACTGAATAAACTGAATCGGGCTTGTAAAATGAGGGTTTCTTTTATTGAAATACTCACTTTACAAGCCCGATTGATATTATTCTAGGCAAATGTTTTTGTTCAAAAAACTACATAGATGCCAATTGTACTTTCTGTGTAATTTCCATTACGTTTTCACGGAAGACAGAATCTGTGTCCATTAAATCTTTTACAGTCTGGCAAGAATGTATTACGGTGGTATGATCGCGACCGCCAAAATGCTCCCCAATGGTTTTCAAAGAGTTCTTGGTGAAAGATTTTGCTAAGAACATAGTAATCTGCCTAGCTTGAACAATTTCTCTTTTACGAGTCTTTTGCAAAAGCTTGTCGTAATGAACACCAAAATATTCGCAAACCATCTTTTGAATTGCATCAATGGTAATTTCTTTGCTGCTTGTTTTTACGAAGTTTCTTAACACCTTCTTAGCCAGTTCAAGGTCTATTTCTTTTCTATTTAAAGAAGACTGTGCTAACAAAGAAATTAAGGCACCTTCCAGTTCTCTTACATTAGTAGTGATGTTGTAGGCCACATACTTCACTACTTCTTTGCTCATCTCTAGACCGTCATTCTTCATTTTACGTTCAAGAATCTGAATTCTTGTTTCGTAGTCGGGCAATTGAATATCTGCACTCAAACCCCATCTGAAACGACTTAATAAACGCTCTTGCAGACCATCCAGATCCTTAGGGGATTTGTCACTGGTCAATACCAGTTGTTTCCCAGTCTGATGAAGGTGATTGAAGATTGCGAAGAAAGCATCCTGACTCTTTTCTGCTCTAGCAAAGAATTGTACATCATCAATAATCAATACATCTATCAGTTGATAGAAATGGATGAAATCATTGATAGCATTATTTCTGCTGTGGTCTTGAAATTGGTTGATGAATTTTTCGCTACTTACATAAAGCACTACTTTGTTTGGATGTAATCTTTTAACATCGTTACCAATTGCTTGTGCCAAATGTGTTTTGCCCAACCCAACACCACCATAAATTACTAAAGGATTGAAGGAATTGCCACCTGGTTTGTCCGCTACTGTTTTACCAGCCCTGCGTGCCACACGGTTGCTATCGCCTTCTACATAACTGTCAAAGGTGTAGTTGTGGTTAAGCTGCGGGTCAATCTGCATCTTCTTAAGACCAGGAATTACAAATGGATTCTTAACAGGATTGTCAATCACCAATGGAAAATTCATTTCATTGTGGTTGAATGTCTTGTTCCCACTAGTAGGTATATCCATACTGCCGCTGCGACCGTTTCCACTGTCCACCATTATTCTGTATTCCAACCTGGCTTCTTTACCCAATTCCCTCTTAAGGGTCTTAGCCAATAGATTTACGTAGTGTTCCTCCAGATACTCATAAAAGAATTGGCTAGGCACTTGTATCATCAATACATTGCCTTTCAACTCAACAGGTGTGATTGGTTCAAACCATGTTTTGAAATGTTGCCATTCAACAATGTCTTTGATGATTTTTAAGCAGTTGCTCCACACATTTTCGGCAGTCTTGGAAACGTTCGTAGTACCCATAATTCATCTTAAAATTTTTTGTCAGCAAAATGTTTTTTCTCAGTTAGCGTTGTCGTAGATATATCGGAGTTTCCCACCTAAAAATTCATTGGGAGTGCGAATATGGTCACTTTTTGTTGAAAAAAAAATTTTTATTTTCCAATTTTTTCTCCAATCAATACCACATTGGCTTTCAGCAAATTTTTCTTTTTCAGACCGGTGAAATTATAGTCCAATCTGCCTAGTTGAAGCCCTGCCCAACCCACCTGATTGACCAAAGTATCCCCACCATTTTTGTTTATATATTTCCTTGGCTCCGGAAAGAATCGATGCGTATGCCCTCCCAGAATCAGGTCGATGTGGTAAGTCTCTTTTGCTAATACTTCGTCACTTACTTTATTATCTTCATACTTATCCCCAAGGTGCGAAAGACAGATAATCATATCGCAGCCATGTCTCTTCAAAAAATCTACGGTGGTATTCGCACATTCAATCGGATCCCTATAAATCGTTTTCCCATAAAGGTTATCGGGTACCAGTCCTTTCATTTCTATGCCTACGCCCAATACTCCTACTTTGATATTTCCTTTCTGAAAAATTTTGTACGGAACAGATTTTCCTTCCATGGGTGTATTGGTGAAATCGTAGTTGCAAAGCAGTACTGGAAAGGTTGCATGCTTTAGTTGGGTAGCAAAGTTTTCTATGCCCGCATCAAAGTCGTGATTGCCCATGGTACAAGCATCATACCCCATCATACTCATTGCTTTTATTTCTGGCTCCCCTTTATATATATTAAAGTAGGGTGTACCCTGAAAAATGTCGCCCGCATCCAGAAGCAATACGTTATCTGTCTCCTGCCTTATCTGTTTGATGATGTTTGCTCTTGCGGCCACGCCGCCTAGTCCGGCATTTTTACTGCCATCCATAGGAAAAGGATCCAGCCTGCTATGCACATCATTGGTGTGCAGTATGGTAAGCGTGTCCTTTGTTGAAGGAGCTTCTGCATAGGCATTGCCAATGATGGAGGAGGTGAGTAATGTTCCTCCCAAAACAGCCGATTGTTGAATGAACTTCCTTCTGTTGATATTATTCGGCATATGTTATTCTTTTTTCAATTTTAGCATCAATGGGTTTGCCTTGTTCGGTCATTTTTTTTACATAAGCAATCAAGGCATCTCTTATCAGATAACCTTTCTTTTGTTGTGGAAATACTTTCAGCATATTGGTGTCGTCACCTCCATTGGCTATGTAGTCAGAATTGGCTATTGTATAAATACTATCTGTTGACAGTGGTTTGCCCCCAATCAATATGTTCACTGCCTTTTTCTCTTTTATGCCCATTGTGATGCCGCTTTCTGGCCAACCATTCTTCGCAGCAATATGGTTGAGTAATGATAGGAGGGAGTCGCCTTTTACTCGTTGTAGTACCAAGGCATTATCAAAAGGCATCAATTCGAAGATGTTTCCTATTGTAATATTTCCTTTAGGCAGGTAAGACCGCACACCTCCATAGTTTACAAAAGCTGCATCTATGTGTTGCCCAAACACTTGCTCGCCAATTGTTTTGATTGCATCAGTCATAAAGTTGCCCAAACCACTTTCGGGTTGGTGTTTGCTGAGGCCTGTAGTAGAAAAACCAATAACCGATCCCATAGATTTTGTTACACTATCTCTGTAACCAGACAGGAAAGCGAGCATAACAGAGTCTTTCTTAGCTGTTGGATCGATGGGGTAGCCACTGTATTTGACGGCAATTTTTTGTGCAGATGCATCTTTTGAAGTAAGTAAGAAGCCTAAAAGAACAATAGAAAGTAGTAGACGCATTTGATTGTACGGTTAGGTGGTGAAGATAAGTGAAATTATGTTTAACAAAACATGACTTTGCTGCATTATTTTTAATAAATCAGTTATTTATTTATAAAATTGTGCAAATAGGCTTTGTTTGTGGTTTTGGTGTGCATTGGCTACAGGTGTAAACAAAAAGAGCAGGCAATAATGCCTGCTCTTTTAATATGTTGTTGTTGGAAAACTAAAACTAGAGTAAATCCATTCCCCTTGCAAAAGAAGTAATAGCACCAGGAAGTGCCAACCAGAAGAATTCACGATATACAACCATCATGGTAGCTAGAATGCCCATCCATATTACAAAAGATACCCAATGTCTTACCGTAGATTTATTTGTTTCAACTGATGCTGCCATTTTGTTTATTTTTTTGCAAATGTAATAGTACGCTTGATACGTTCCAAATGGTTTACTTATTTTATTTCTTCTCGGGGGGTGTCATCTGTTTCGACTCCTCCTTTTCCTGCGTTGGTTTGTCTATAAACAACATCTTCAGCGCTGTAAGCAACATAAAAATTGCAAATATCTTTTTAATGGTTGCTACGGGTAATGATACGGCTAGTTTGCTACCCAACCATCCACCAATAAGAAACCCTGCCGATACTATCAAAACCACTTTTATGTCTACATATCCTTTCTGATAGTACTGCATCACTGCCAATATACCTACCGGCAACAGCAAAATGCCTAGAGAGGTCCCTTGCGCTTCTTTTTGAGAGAAGGCAACAAAGTAAACTAAGGCAGGCACTATTATCAGCCCTCCACCTACGCCTACCAATCCACTGAGAATGCCAGCAGCCACACCTATTATAATAAGTATAATAATTGTTGTGATAGACATCTTTACCATTTTTACCTAGCGAGGGAATGTTTCTTTGTAGTAAGCAATAGCTTCTTGTACGATAGCGATAGCTTTTGTTTTATCGCCAAACTCTTCTACTCTCACTGCTTTCTTTTCTAGTTTTTTATACTCTTCAAAGAAATGTCTCAACTCATCAAAGAAATGCGGTTGCAATTCTTCTATGTTATTGTAATGATTTACTGTTGGGTCGTTGGCAGCCACAGCAATAATCTTATCATCAGCTTCTCCCTGATCAATCATCTGCATCACCCCAATCACTTTTGCATCCATCATCGTCAATGGCACAACAGACAAAGACGTAATTACCAGAATATCCAATGGGTCCTTATCTCCGCCATACGTTTGTGGAATAAAACCATAGTTAATGGGATAGTGAAACGATGAATAAATAATTCTATCCAGCTTCAACAATCCTGTAGGCTTGTCTATTTCATATTTGCAACGGCTACCTTGAGGAATTTCAATGACAGCAGTCACCACGCGGGGTGCATTTTCTCCTGGAGTAACGCCATGCCAAGGATGTAATACGCTTGTAGTAATCATAATTTGTTCTTATTAATTTAATGAAATGAAAACGATTTAAGTATGTTTTCGAAAACGTTTGCAATAAACAACTTTATATCCAATCAGCAACTATAAATTCGGATTAAAGGTGTATTTTAAATCGACCAACCACCTGTTTTCTTGCTGAATTACTTTTATTTTATGACCAACTTTGTCATAAGTGTTGCTGTAGTTGATAATTGTAATAGCTTCTGTTGGGTTATCAATTCCTGCTATGTTGATGGAGGCTTCACGGTATTGTTGCCTGCCTTCACGTCCTTTTTCGCGGTATTGTTTTTCCAGACCATCAAGGAACTTTTTGTTTGTCTCATCCGGAATCATGTAGTAGGCTGCTCTGGAGAAATCTCCTTTAAGGCAGGCATCTATAAATTCTCTGCCAGCATCCAGTGCATTATCAGCATTTTTATAATCGGAGGTTGCAGTGCCACAGGAAAAGAAAAGGAAGGGGATACAAAATAAAAGGTACTTCATCTATGTGGTGTTGAAACGGCTGCGAAGATAAGAATACTGGAGGTAACCGAAGAAAAGGAATCACATAAAAAAGGACTTTTAGGTTAACTAATCGATGAAAATGATTCTTTCCATTAGATGTTACAACCTTCATCTGCTGTATATATATTATTATTGCAGCATAAAAACACCCTTTTTTAGAAGTAATTTCAATCTTCTGCTGTAAAATATGCCATAAATCAAATCATTACCCTTACTTTTGCCGCCCCAAATCTGTCTTGGCAGATTCTTTCCGATACGATTTCGGATTGTCCACTGGGATAAACCCATTTTATAATTAAAAATTCAGTTAATGAACAATTACGAATTAATGGTGATTTTTACTCCAATCCTTTCTGAGGAAGAGTTTAAGGCATCACAAAAAAAGTACGCTGACCTAGTTGCAGAAGCAGGTGGTGAGATCGTACACAGCAATCCTTGG